>JAPKEI010000373.1 GCA_028872685.1 Verrucomicrobiota bacterium
GAAAAAGCCCGCAAAGAAGCCGAGGAAAAAAAGAAAAAAGAGAAGAAAAAAAAGCCTGCTCCAAAAAAGAAATAGCCGTGCGGCTCGGCAATATGTTAACTCGAAGTGGAATTAATTTTCGTCCCATGAAAAAACTCATCCTCACTCTCGCACTCGCTCTGCTGGCGGTCAGTACTCAGGCGGCCAAGAAACCCAATCTCATTTTCATCATGGTTGATGATGCCGGCTATGGTGACTTTAGTTGCTATGGGCAGAAAAAGTTCACCACACCCAACATCGACCGAATGGCCATGCGGGGGATGAAGTTCACGCAGCATTATTCCGGCAGCACGGTTTGCGCCCCAACGCGCTGTTGCCTTATGAACGGGGTACACACGGGTCACTCCTTTGTGCGTGGGAACCGTGAGGTCCAGCCAGAGGGCCAGTGGCCAATTCCGGCGAATCTCGTTACCATTCCCAAGCTACTGCAAAAGGCCGGCTACGTCACCGGAATGTTTGGTAAATGGGGCCTTGGGGCACCGGGCTCTGAAGGCGATCCAGTGAAGCAGGGCTGGGATGAATTTTACGGCTACAACTGCCAGCGTCAGGCGCACACCTATTACCCCAAGCACCTCTGGCACAATGACAAGAAGATTCTGATGGACGGGAAGACCTACTCGCACGATCTTATCCACGAGCAATCACTGAAGTTCATTCGCGACAATGCCAAGCGGCCTTTCTTCGCCTACCTGCCCATCACCATTCCACACGCTGCGATGCAGGCGCCCGAAGAAGACGTTGCGCCATTCCGCAAAAAGTTTTCACAGTTTGAAGATAAGATTGGCAAGTATAGTCACGGTACGAAAGTTCGCAATCCCGTTGCAGCCTTCGCTGGTATGATGACTCGGATGGATCGTGGGGTTGGTGAAGTGTTGGATCTACTCGATGAACTTAAGATTGCAGACAACACCCTCGTACTCTTCACCAGCGATAACGGACCTCATTCTGAAGGGGGGCATCAGCCCGGTTTCTTTAACAGCAATGGTCCCTTGAAAGGCCACAAGCGCGACCTGTACGAAGGCGGTATCCGGGTGCCACTCATCGCCTATTGGCCCGGAAAAGTTAAAGCCGGCATAGTGAGCGATCATATCAGCGCGCACTGGGACCTTATGCCCACGCTTTGCGACCTCGCCGGCATTATCACCCCCAAGCACACTGACGGCATCTCCTATGTCCCTGCTCTCACGGGCGGCAAACAAAAGGTACATGATTATCTGTACTGGGAATTCCACGCCTTCGGCAAAACCCAAGCCATCCGCATGGGCGACTGGAAGGCTGTCCGCCTCAAGGTGGGAAATAACCCCGATGCCCCCATTCATCTCTACAATCTCGCCACGGACATCGGTGAGACTGAGGATATTGCCGATCAACATCCCGATGTAGTGAAGCGCATCTCCCCTCTTTTCAAAAGCGCGCGTGTAGAATCTGATCTCTTCACTCTGTTCTCCAAGAACAAGAAGTAGCTTTGTGAATCCCATTCACGATCATAACCGTGCGGCGTGGGATGCGCGGGTGCAGCGGGGTCAACGGTTTACCGTGGCGGCAACGGAGGATGAGATGTCGCGGCCGTTGGAGGTTTTGGATCCGCTCGGCTGGCTTGGAGGTGAAGTCACCGATCAACGCATCCTGTGCCTTGGTGCGGGAGGCGGTCGGCATGGGCCGATGCTGGCGAACGCCGGCGCCCGCGTGACGGTGGTGGACATTAGCCCCGAGATGCTGCGGCTGGACGAAGAACTCGCAGAAGCGCGCGGGCTCCAAGTGGAAACCGTGGCGACTTCCGTCGATGATTTATCGATGCTTCCCGCCGCCGAGTACGATGCGGTGATGCAACCGGTGAGCACTTGTTATGTGCCGGACATCCGGTTGGCGTATCGCGAACTGGCGCGCGTGATGAAATCAGGCGGCGTTTACATCAGCCGCCACAAGCAACCCACCAGTTTGCAAATGGACCTCGCGCCCGGGCCAAATGGGTTTGTGGTCGAAGAACCGTATTTTCTCGATGGCCCGCTTTCGCCCGCCAAGCGTCCGGGACCGCATCGCGAACAGGGTACGATGGAATTTCTGCATCGTTGGGGTGATTTGCTCGGTGGCCTGTGCGAGGCGGGCTTTGTGATCGAAGCGGTCACCGAGCCGAAGTTCGGCGATGCCTCCGCCGCGCCTGGCAGCTTCGAATATCGCGGCCACTTCATTGCTCCTTACATTCAACTGCGTGCCCGCCGCACCGAACAATCCGCCGCCGCCGATGCCCTTTGGGTTTCGGAAAAGGGTTAACCGCAGATTGCGCAGAAAAACCCCAAAGAAAAAATGCGAAGAAAAGCGGCGGAACCGAACGCGGGACAAGCCTGGGAGCTGCGCGAGAAATTTGAGCTTCTCGCCCGGAGGGGACCCCAAAGGGCCGGGCTCCTAATGTTCGATTCCACCGCCACCGACGAGCGCGAATGAAAGGACGCAACCGCGCCCGCCGGCCTGGTGTCTGTGTCTCGTCAACTTGGTCAGCTAGGTCCTGTCCACACTAACCAAAATAATATAGCACTGGTTCACTCAATAATCAAATTGAGGGCGCGATTTTTTGGGAAGA
>JAPKEI010000040.1 GCA_028872685.1 Verrucomicrobiota bacterium
CGCCCATCTGACCGCCCATCTGACCGCCCATCTGACCGCCCATCTGACCGCCCATGCCGCCCATATTGGAGACACCTTGGGCTTGGCCCATGGCGCTGCCCATGCCGCTCATGCCCATACCTTGGAGGCCGCTGCCGATGCTCATGGCACCGCCGAGTCCTCCGAGGGAGAATTGGGCGATGAGGGTGGGAGCGGTTGCGATGAATGCGAAAAGGATGGCCAAGGGGATGGCGTGCGCGCGGGTTGTTTGACAGGTTGTCGGACGAGTATTCATAATGGCATTTTGTTTGACGGTGATAGTCTGGGTTTGGTCACTTTTTTTCAAGTTATTCTGGCGTAAAAGTTTGCTTATTCCGTGTAATCGGCCGTGGCCAATTGATACGTAAACGTACTAGTTGGACGGGGTTTGTCAACGGATTTGGTGATTATTTATCAACTTTTTTTGTTTTTATTCGAGGCCTTGTTCTTCACCGCGGGCGGTTTTAACGGCTTCGTTGTAGGCTTGGATGACGTTGGCTTCGTGGATAATACCGGAAAGCCGCATATTTTCGCTATTTTCAACGACGGGAATGCTGACGCCAACGAATTCCTCAATAATTTCAAAGCCGGTGTTGAGGTCTGTTTCTTCGGTGAGAATGTGCTCGGGCATTTGGGCAAGGTCGCCGGCGGTTTGGTTGCCGCGGGTTTTGAGGGCATCCCACGCGCTGGCGAGGGTGATGGCGCCGAGGAGTTTTTGGCTGGCATCGGTGACGTAAAGGTCGGCCTCGGGATTGGCGCGCAGGGCTTTTTCGAGGGCGGGCAAATCAGCTTCGGGGGCGATGGTGTGGTATTCGCTTTCCATCACCTCGCGAATGCGGCGGCGTTGAAGGATGAGGACTTCGCGTCCGGCGTTGATGTCGATGCCGGCGGCTTGCACTTGGTGGAGGAAAAATGAGCGCGCGAAAAATTTGTTGGTGACGAGGTTGCTGATGACGACGGCGACCATCACGGCGGTGGCGACGGAGTAGTTTTGGTTCAGCTCAAACACAATCAGAATCGTGGCGATCGGCGCGCCGACAACGGAGCTGATGCACGCGCCCATACCGGCGAGGGCGAAGATTTGGTAGTAGCTCGGATCGGTGGCCATGGCGATGGCGGCACCGACCATGGCACCGATGCACAGCGCGGGGCCGAACACACCGCCGTGCATTCCGCAGCTGAGGCACAGCGCGGTGGCGGCTATTTTAAAAATAATTAAAAAGCATAATAATTTAAGTATATATTCGCGGCCTTGATCCTGGATGACTTGGGTGGTGGTTTCCTCCACGAGCCCGAGGAGGTTGGGCAGCCAAATGGCGACGAGGCCGATGGCGAGTCCGGCGAGGGCGGGGCGCAGCCAAAGTGGGACTTTGGTTTTCTTGACCGCCTTGCCCATGGCCACAATGCCGCGCATATACAAAAGGGCAAAGAAGGCGGCGATGAGGCCGACGATGGCGAAGAGGGGGTATTGGCTGAGGGTTAGCTCGGCGGGGGCGGTTAGGTTTTGGAAGCCATCAAAGAAGCGGCCGTGATGGATGGCCACGGCGTTGCCGGCCACGGCGGCGATGGTGATGGGGGCAAAGGCGCGTAACGAGTAATGGCCGATGATGGCTTCATGGGTGAAAATAACGGCGGCGATGGGGGTGTTGAAAGAAGTGGCAATGGCGCTGGCAATGCCGCACCCGAGGAAGGTGACGGTGTTGGTGCGGCCGAGTTTGAAGGCTTGGCCAAAGCCGGAGCCGAGTGTGGCACCCAAATGCACGGCGGGCCCGTAGCGACCAACCGATGCGCCGAGGCCGATGGAGCTGATGCAAACGAGGGCGGTGGAGATGCCTTCGCGAATGGGCATGATGCCGTCGTTATTGATACGGGAAATAATGGCATCGGCAGGCCCGTGGCCGCGCGGGAGTTTGAAGGTGATGTACAACAGGCCGATGAAGAGGCCGCCGCCGATGAGGGCGACGAAGATGTGCCATTTGGGGACATCGGTGAAGGAGCCTTGTTTGTAGTCAAACCGGATTGCGTGAGTAGGTTCTGGGCCGGGCAAGTGCGTGGCGAGCTGGGTGGCATTGGCGTCGGCGGCGATGGGGGTGAGGTTTTTGCCATCGAATTTCAGCTCGATGGGCTGGCCGTCGATGTCCACGTGCACTTGGTCGTTTTCAAATTTCCATTGGCCGGTGACGGGTGTTTGGCGCACGCCGTTACGGGTGGTGATGAGAATGCAATCGCCGGCGGTGGGCCATTCGGTTTGCTTGAGGCTGTCTAGGTTGTGCTTGTTGTTGCCGCGAAAATCGAGTGAGAGCTTGTTGCGCGCATCAACTTTGTGCGTGTAGCGGCCGCTGGGGGAATCGTTCCAATCGAAGTACACCCAATTCACCACGTGATCGAAGGCCTTCATAAAGCCCAGCGTGGCATAGGAAACGCCCGAGCCAATGACGACAGAAAGGACGAGCAACAATAACAGATTTGTACCGGCCTGATAAGGCGGCTTCTGCTTGCGGTCGAACAGTTTTTTAACAGCCTCCAGCATACACCCGGCGCGCTGGGGTTATATAAAAAATTGGCTAAAAAAGCAATGCCGCGCTAAGCGCCAGCGGTGGCGAGCACGAGGTCGAACTGTCCCTCCAAATATGTGCCGTATTCGCCCTTCACTTTTTTGAGGGTCACAATTAATGGCGACTTGCTGGCCCACGGGTCTTTGGCGATATGTTTGTCGCCTTTGAAATAACATTGGGTGATCACCCGCGCGTGGCCTTTGGCCTGCGCCATATAATGAATGTGCGATGGCCGCGTCGTGCTGCCAATTCCGTACGCGGCGGGCTTGATGGTTTCGTATTCGTAGAAGCCTTGCTCGTCGGTGACGAGTCGGATGCGGTTTTTGAAATTGGCGCGTGCGGGTTGAGTGCCGCCGCTGAAGCCGCGCGCATCGGCGAGGGTGGGGCGGCGATCGGGGCGCGGTGCGGTTTGAAAATCGTACACGCCTTTGTGATCGGCCTGCCAAATATCGAGCACCGTGTGGGCGAGCGGTTCGCGGGAGCGATGGCCCCAAACGCGGCCGCGCATCACCAGCAATTCGCCCGGCGCGAGCGGGGCGGTCACCTTGCCGCGATAAGGCGCGCCACCAGCCCAGAATGGGCCGAGGATGTCCGCGTGCGTGGCCTTCCATTTGCCTTCAGGAACTACGTCCTCGCCCTTGCCTTTGAGAAAATTAATGTAGCCGTGGTTGTCCTCGGTGGACGGCGTGGGCGCGGCGGAAGCGGGCAGGGCGAGGGCGGCAAGGCTGCCCAAAGCAAGAAATTCGCGGCGATTGGAATCTTGTTTCATGATGTTAAGTGACGCAGATCAAAGAGGTTTGGTTACTTTCATCCCTTTCGTTGCTTTCAGTTGCCAACGCCGTCTCGAGACACTATACTCCGTTTCCGATGACCAAGCATCTTTTTATTTCCGGCATGGCGTGTGCCTGTCTATTGATCGGATTGGCCGGTTGTGTTTCACAAAACGCCGCCCCCCCCCCAACGTGCAAAACCACGGCGACGTGCCACCGGCTCCCGGTAGCGCGGCGATTGCGCCAGTGTCGCCCATCGAAACTCTCGCACCGCTGCAGTAACTCCGCCACCTATGGACGCCGTGCAGGAACGGCTGGCGCGCTGGACCGCGCCGGACCAAACGCACCCCCTCGCCAAACGCGAGGCCGATCTCGCCGCATTGGTGGATGGCGACAAAGCGGCGTGGGAAAGCTACGGACACCATTACGAAGGCTGGACCATGGAAGACATGGAACGCCTCCTCGCCGGCGTGCGAGCGGCCCGGCGCGAGACTCTTTAGGATTCACCCGTTCTCATGATTTGGATTGTTCCGGCCATCGTGCTCGTGGTGCCGCTGGTGGGGCTTTACTTCCTGCTCATTCGGTCGATGGACCGCTATCATCCCGCGCCGTGGTGGATGCTGGCGCTTTGCCTTGCGTGGGGCGCGGTGGGCGCGATCGGGATTTCGGTGGTGGGCGATCTGCTCGGGCAAGGGGCCATTAGTTTTGCGATGGACCTCGATTTTGATGACGAACAAGTCTTCAACGCCTCCGCCACCTTCGTCGCACCGCTCGTAGAAGAACCCGCCAAAGCGTTTGGATTATTATTTATTTATTTTTTTTCCAGAAAACGCGGGCACGAATCTCTGGGTCCACTGCGCGGCGCGGTGTTTGGCGGCATCATCGGATTGGGGTTTACGTTAACCGAAGATATTTTATATATCATCCAAGGCGCAAACAAAGCGGGCGGCGCGGGTTTTGTGCAGATATTTTTCCTGCGTACGGTGATGCTTGGGCTGGGGCACGCCACCTTCACGGCGATGACGGGACTGGGCTTCGGGTTATTCGCTACAATGAAAAGCCGCTGGCGCTGGGCAATGCCGTTGGCGGGGTTGGGGCTGGGGATGCTACTGCATTTTGGGCGTAACCTGTTCGGCTCGTACTTGTTGATGGAAGGGCTGGGTGTTTTTCTCGTTGTGCTGCTGAACGCGGTGGTGGTTTTGGCGCTGTTCGGGTTGCTCGTGTGGCTGGGCTGGCGCGATCGACAACGCATTATCGAAGGCTTGCAAGGCGTCACCGGCGTGCTCATCACGTCAGCCGAATACGCCGCGGTCACGAACGGATGGATGCTCTTGCCCGGTTGGAATTTGTTTAACCTCATCGGTTTGCCCGGCGGCTTCCGCGCCGCGCGCCGCAAACAGACGCACCTCTTTCAACTCGCCTTCCATCGCCAACGCGCCCGCCATGCGCCGCCGACTGACCCCACTCTGCCGCCCACGCTCGATTCCGAAGAAGATCGCCTCATCGGCGAAATCCACACCGCCAACCAACAAGGCACCCGCCTCGCCCTCGAAGCTATCACTCTGCCGCCGGTGTTGCGGGGTTGATTTCCTTGGGTGTTGACGTGACACTGTCGCCACCCGAATCATGAAACATTCTACTGACCCCACATCCCGTCGCGCTTTCATTGGAGCATCCGCAGCGTTCGCCGCCGGCGCTCTGCCGTTGCCGGTTTCCGCTGCTGCCAAAGATAAACCGGTCGCTTCGGCTAAGGCGCGCACCAAGCTGGCGTTGGCCACGTATTCGTATTGGCATTTCACGGCCAAGAAATATCCCATCGAAAAGGTCATCGACCACGCGGCGGATTTGGGAGTGGAGGGCGTGGATGTTTTGCATATGCAAATGGCCGAGGAAAAACCGGCATACTTGCGCAAGCTCAAGCGGCACGCGTTTCTCAATGGCGTGGGGCTGGTGGGCTTGTCCATTCATCAGGGCTTTGTGAAACCCAAAGCGGCGGATCGCCAAAAGAATATAGATCACACCATCCATTGCATGGAGCTGGCGCACGAGCTGGGCATCCCATGCATCCGGCTGAACACTGGCCGCTGGCGCACAATTTCTTTTGATGAATTGATGGCAAATCGCGGCATCGAGCCGGTGCCGGCGGGGCACACGGAGGAGGAAGCCTTCAAGTGGTGCATCGATTCCATCCAGAAACTCATCCCCATTGCCGAGAAACTGGGCGTGCATATGGCGCTGGAAAATCACTGGGGCCTCGCGCGCACGCCGGAAGGTTTGCTGCGCATCGTGAAAGCCATCCCATCGCCGTGGCTCGGGGTGCTGATGGACACCGGAAATTTTCTGGAAAACCCGTACAAGAAACTGGAGATGATCGCCTCGCGTACCACCTTCGTACAAGCGAAGACATATTACGGCGGCGGCGAATGGTACTCGTTGGATTTGGATTACCAACGTATCGCCAAAATGTTGGCCAAGGAAAACTATCGCGGGTACGTGTCCATCGAATTCGAAGGCAAAGAAAACCCACAAACCGCCGTGCCCAAGAGCGTGGCAATGATGCGCAAGGCGTTCGGAGCCTAACAATGCGAAAACTTGCTGGCATTGCTGGAATGCTGCTGGCAGCGGGCTGCGGGCAGGATACCCCACCGCCCGCCAAGCCTGCGGGGCCGTCGGCAACCGGCATGGTGCCCGCGGTGCAAGTGCAGAAACAGGCGGATGGCTTGTTTTATCGCGCGGGCAAGGTGCATCCTTTTACCGGCCGAACGGAGGCCACCCACACTAATGGCGTGCAGCGCGGTAAGTTTGAGTTTCACGCGGGTCGGCCCGAAGGGGTGTGGCGGGAATGGCATCCCAACGGTAAACCGCGCCGGAAGGTGGTTTATACATCAGGCAAATTGCACGGTGAATTTGTGGAATGGCATGCGAACGGTCGCGTAAAAAGCCGCGCCACATTTGCCGAGGGCAACCCCCATGGTGACTGGAACGAATGGGATGCCACCGGCCTGCACGCGGTACAGCGCAAGTATCAACACGGGCTGATGGTGAGCGAGGTGATGCCGGTGGAACTGATGCAGCGCGTGAGCCTCATCACGCAACTTCGAGCGCGCTTTGATCGGCTCGTGTGGCAACGTGAAGTGGACGCGCAACGTTTTCACGAAACGCTGGTGGCCGCCTGGGATGCTCTGCGTGCGGCTAAGGATAAATTTTCGGTGTTGGAAAAATTTCAGTTCGGCTCATTGGAGATTGGGTCGTCCCAAAAAATGAATCCCTCGGATTGGAAAGAATGGCTCAAGGCTCTTCAGGTGGAAGGTTGGGAAATTCAAGGCACCCATTGGCGGCACGAACAATTCACGTTTCAAGATAAAAAGGCGGTCTCAAGATATTCATTCACCGTGCGCGCCCTCAACGGACAGCGCCGGGTGGTTCTGCGCGGATTACTGTCAATTCACTGGACGGAAGCGCAGGATGCGCAGGAGCGGTTTCTGCCTGGTAGAATAAAGGTGAGCGAATTGCGCCGCGAAGAACGTGAGGGAGCGCTGGGGTTTGCGGAACAGCCTGCGCCGCAGGGTGGCGGGCCGGTGTTGGCACAGGACCTCAATCTCGACGGATTGCCGGAAATTATTTTCCCCGCCATCAATGCAGTGCACTGGAATCGGGGCGGCTGGAAATTTGAGCCAGGGAAATTGTGTGCGGTGTTTCCCGAGCGATTGACAGCGGCGGTGTTGGCGGATTTCACGGGCGATGGAGTGGCGGATTTGCTGGGCGTACCCGTCGGTGGTGCACCGTGGTTGTGGGCGGGCACTGGAAAAGGGAAATTCAATAAGCCCACGCGCGCAATCACGAGCGGGGAGGAATGGCACGGTGCGAGCGCTTGTGCAGCGGGTGATGTGGATGGCGATGGCGATCTCGATGTGTGGATCACAAATCACAAGCCGCCCTTTGTGGATGGCCAGTTTCCGTTGCCTTATTTCGATGCCAACGACGGTCATCCTTCGCGCCTGTTGTTGAACGGAGGCACGGGAAAATTCACCGAAGCTATCGCGCCGGGTTTGCGCAAACTGCGCCGTACGCGCAGCAGTTCGTGGGTAGACCTTGATGGCGATGGCGATTTAGATTTGCTGAACGTGGCTGACTTCGGTGGGCTTGACCACTACGCTAATGACGGCCGGGGGGAATTTACGGACCTCAACGGCACGACTGGCAATGCGCGTTATGGGTTTGGGCAGGGGCACACGGTGGGCGATTTCAACGGCGATGGGCTGCCGGATGTATTTATGGCTGGGGTGGATTCCGCGGCTGCACGACGATTGTCTCAGATGAAGCTCGGTCACAAATCATTGCAGGAATTTCAAGCGCGCCGGACGATGATGGGTGGCGGAAACCGTTTGTTTCTCGGTAGCGCCAAGGGATTGAAATTCAAACAATCCAAATCCGGAGTGATCGAGCGCACTGGTTGGGCCAGCGGTGTTAGCGCGGCGGATTTTGATCTCGATGGCGATCGTGATATTTTTGTAGCCACGGGTTTTTCCAGTCGCCGCACCGCGGAGGATTACGACAGCATTTTTTGGCGGCACGATATTTACACACAAAATAATCAACCCGATGTTGCATTGGCGGCGCACTTCAAAGAAGTGATGGGGCCGGTGCGTGAAAGCCTTTCGTGGCATGGTTTTCAGCCCAATGCGTTACTGCTTAATGACGGCCAAGGGGGTTGGCGCGAGGCGGGGTTCTTATTAGGTGCGGGCAGTCAGCGTGATGGTCGCAGTGTGGTGACGGCGGATTTTGATGCGGATGGCCGACCGGATATTTTGATTACTGAACGACATTGGGATTTCAAAACGGGACTGGCTTTGCCCCACGTCCGGCTTTTGGCCAATCACTTGGAGCCTGAAGGGGGCTGGATTGGCGCGCATTTGCGGGGTGCGCCCGGAAGGTCGCCGATAGGTGCAATGGTGACAGCGCGCGCGGGCAAAAGAGTTTGGCGCCACTGGGTATTGACGGGCGATTCGCTGGCGGCACAGCATCCGTTTACGGCGCATTTCGGATTTGGAAAAATAGAGGCGGTGGACTCGCTTGAGGTGCGCTGGCCTGATGGCCGCGTGACGCGTTTGGCCAAACCGCTTGCGGGGAAATATCATATTCTGTCAGCAGCGCAGGCGAAGCTTGAAAAAGCCTCTAAAGGGCAGTAGACACGCCGCATGAAATCAACCCTTTCGATGTGTTTTCTGTTTGTACTGGTCGGCATTCCCGGCGTGTTGGTCGCCGCTGAATCCACCAACGCCCCGCCCAAGGGCGTTCACACTGTCAAAGCCGGTGCGTTCAAAGTGGAGGTGAAACTTTCCGGCGCATTCGGCCCATCGCAATCAACGCCTATTAAGCTGCGCCCCAAAACGTGGACGGATCTCACTGTGAAAAGCGTTGTTGCTCACGGCGCGGAAGTGGGCGAAGGCACAGTATTGATTGAGTTTGAAATGGAAAAGCTCGACCGCCGCATCACGGACAGCAAGCGCGCGCTGGAAGCGGCTCGTCTGGATCTCGCGCTGGCGAATGCGGAGCATCAGTTTGCCGTCAAGAGTGCCGAGCTGGATCGCAACAGCGCGCAGCTCGCCTTTAAACGACTAGGGGAAGACCTTAAACATTTTCAGGAACACGTGAAAGAGTTCAACGTGAAATCCACACATCAGAGCTATGCTTCCTACTCCAACTCGCTCGCTTACGCGGAGGAAGAACTCAAGCAGCTCAAAAAAATGTATGATGCAGATGATCTGACCGAAGAGACTGAGGAAATCATCATCCAACGTGCTCTCAACACCGTGAACCGTGCGCGATTCTCACTGGAACGCGCGGAGCTTACCCGCCTCGCCTCGCTTAAATTTGGTATGCCGCGTGAAATAAAGGATCGCGAAACTGCTCAGGAGCGTTCCCAGATTTCGAAGGAACGCCTCAAGGCCACCTTTGAAACCTCCACCCAACGCCGCGAACTTTCCATCCAGCAAAAACGAGTAGACTTTGACAAAGCCGGCAAAGCACACGTCAAGTTGGAGGCCGATCGCAAACTGCTCGACGTGAAAGCCCCCGCAAATGGCGTGGTGTACTATGGCGAATTTGTTAACGGCCTGTGGACTGGTCGCAAACATCTCGCTGCCAAGCTGCGCCCCAGCGGCAAAGTGATGCCTAACGAAACCTTCATGACGGTGGTATCGCCGCGGCCGCTCATCATCAGCGGCAGCGTGGGCGAAAAGGATTTGCGCCAACTCAACCTTGGCACCCGCGGTTGGGCTACGCCCACCGCCGCACCCGAGCAGCGTATCCCCGTCACCGTCACCGCCATCAGCCGCGTGCCCAGCGCGCCCGGTAAATTCGCCATCACCCTCGCCGCCAGCCTCGGCGCAGCCCACGGCTACCTTGCCCCCGGCATGGGCTGCGCGGTGAAATTGGAAATGTATTCCAAAGCCAAGGCCCTCACCGTGCCCTCCGCCGCCTTGCATTACGGACCGGATCAAAAACCATATGTGAAAGTGGTGGCCGGTGAGACCACGGAAAATAAAGCAGTTCAACTCGGCCGCACTGCCAACGGTAAAACTGAAATCACCGGCGGCCTCAAAGCCGGAGATCAGGTGAAGGTTAATTAACGGAAGGGAACCCCGTGAACCGATTTTCCATACTCACCCTCCTCAGCCTTGCAGCCGCGTTGTTTTTGCCGGCGGCCAATCCTGTGCCCGTTCCCAAACTAGACAACGTGCCGCCGGTGCCACGCGCGAACTTGGAGGAATCCATCGAGCGCGGCGTGTATTTCCTTTTGGAAAAACAAAACAAAGACGGCTCTTGGGGCAGCCCGCGCAACACCAAAGGGCTAAACATTTACGCACCGGGTTTTCAGAGCCATTATGCTTTTCGGTTGGCGGTTACCGCGCTCTGCACCTCGGCCCTCATCGAGACGGGTGGCGACACTCTCCAAACGCGCTCCGCCCTGAAGGATTCAGAGGCCTATTTGCTGGAGCACTTGCCCAAGCTGCGTCGTGCCAATGCCACGGCGATGTACAACGTATGGGCGCACGGTTACGGGTTGCAGGCGTTGGTGCGGCTGCGCGCCCGGGCGAAGGATGATCTGTTGAAAATCAAAAAGATCGACGCGCTCATCACGCAGCAGTTTGGCCGGTTGGATGCCTATGAATCGGTCGACGGCGGCTGGGGCTATTACGACATGCGTTTGGGCACGAAGAAACCGGCGAGCAGTTCCATCTCGTTTGTGAACGCCACGGTGTTGGTCGCATTTCACGAAGCCAAAACCGCGGGCATTGAGCCGCCTAAAAAACTGGTGACCCGGGCCCTCGCCGCGCTCAAGCGCCAGCACCTTCCCGACGGCAGTTTTCTTTATGGTGAGTATTTGAAAAACTCACCGCGGCGCGGCATCAACCGCCCCGGCGGTAGCCTCGGCCGTTCACAGGCGGGCAATATCGCGCTGCGTCTTTGGGGGGATAAAAAAATCACAGACAAGGTGATGGTTGACTGGCTCGACCGTCTTTACGCCCGCAATGATTGGCTCGGCATTGGCCGCAAACGCCCGCGCCCGCATGAGGCGTGGTTTCAGGTGGCCGGTTATTTTTATTACTATGGCCATTACTATGGCGCGTTATGTCTTGATCACGTGCCTGCCGCCGAGCGTCCGCGCCTGCAGGATCACATGGCCACCATCATTATGAAATATCAGGAGAAAGATGGTAGCTGGTGGGATTTCCCTTTTTACGATTATCACCAGCAATACGGCACCGCCATGGCGTTGATGACGCTGCAGCGCTGCCTGAAAACCAAACCGGCAAACTCGCCTAAGGCACCAGCGGTCCCTGATAAGTAAGTTTGAAGCGCCCGCCCACCGTTAGCCCTCTGTTCACCAGTGGTTTGAGAATGATGATGCCGCTGCTTCGCGTGCATCCGATCACATAAAAAAACCGTGGGAGGCGACGTTCAAAATTTTTGATTTGCTCGGGAGATGTTTTAACGGAGCAAAATTATTGTTTCCAAAAATGGAGGTATGGCGTCTAATTCAGTGATGCGTGCATTGATTATTTTTATGGTGCTGTGGGCCGGATTGTTGTCGGCGCAGACACGGCAGAAAGGTGCTGGCGGATTCGGCCAGCGGATGGATGCCAACGGCGATGGCAAAATTTCGCCTGAGGAATTTCCCGGGCCAAAAAATTTCTTCGACCAGTTTGACGCGGACAAAAACGGATTTCTCTCCGCCGCCGAGCGCGAGGCCATGCGTCGTGCGCGAATGCAACAGGGCGGTCGACGTCCCGGACAGGGTGGCGGAGGCGCTGGACAACAGGAATTATTTCGCGCGCTGGATTTGAATACCGATCAAAAACTATCCGCAAAGGAATGGGGAGTGCTGTTGCAGGCGGCGGATTTCAAAAAGGCTGATTCCCAAGCCGATGGCCACGTGACATCGGAGGAATGGATGCACTTTTTCGGGCAAGGCCAGCGGCCTGCTCGCGGGGGTGGTGAAGGTGGTGCGCAAGTGGGAGCGCTTGCGCCCAAGGTTTCCGCGCAATTCATGGCGGGTGATCGCGCGCTGGATTTTTCAAAAATTAAACGCCACACCGTGGTAGTGTTCGGCTCGTACACGTGAGGCCCTTTCTCGCGGGAGGCCGGGCGCCTCCAGAAATCGTACGAAACCTATGGCAAGCAGGCTGATTTTTATTGGGTCTACATTCGCGAGGCGCACCCCACTGATTCCAGCCGGCCCGCGCGCCATGTGCAGATAGAACAGCCTAAGACATTTCTGGCCCGCAAAGATGTGGCTACGGCGTGTTCAGTCGGCTTGAAACTTTCCATCCCGCTCTTGGTAGATGATATCGACAACACCGTCATGCGCGCCTTCGATGGGTTTCCGGACCGGCTCTATATCATAGGCCCCGATGCGCGCATTGCCTTTCAGGGTGGCCGAGGTCCGCGTGGATTTAGCGTGGATGAAATGGAAACCGCATTGAAAAAACTGCTGGTCGCGAAATCAACCCCCGCCAAGGATTGACTGCACCGGCGCGTGGGGTAACATCGCAGTATGTTCAAGCTGCTAATTCTTTTGCCCGCGATTGCATTGATGATGGGGTGTGCAATCTCCATTCATTCCATCAACAATCCAATCGCCGAACCCAATGCCACGGAGGTGCGCGATGCGTGGTTCGAGGTATTGGATCTCGCGAATCCGGATTTGCACGATTCACTTTTGGTGGCGCTGCATTTGAGTCGGCAAACGGGCGCGGAAGTGTTTGTGCGCCGCCTCGAAATCGAAGGTGCGAAAACGCCGCCTCAACGCTATCGCGTGTCCGCCGAGCGCGGCAGCTCGGATAATGTGGTCGGTGTGAACTTCGCCACGCGCGAATTTCTCTTTGACCACTACCTGCCCACCGATGGCCCCTCAATGCAGGACATCCGCACCCGCCTCCGGAATGCCGCGAGCATTCGCCGCATCAAGCGCGACCTCGGGATTTTTGGAGTACGGTAAAAATGGTGCGCGAGAGAGGACTCGAACCTCCACCCCTTGCGAGACTGGAACCTAAATCCAGCGCGTCTACCAATTCCGCCACTCGCGCGTGCGGGCATCGTCCGGTAAATGCGCGT
>JAPKEI010000041.1 GCA_028872685.1 Verrucomicrobiota bacterium
GTAAATGCTGTTGGGGGGAGAAGAGGCGGAAGGGGTAAGAGAGCGGGTTACTTCGTGGGGTTGCTGGAGATTTTGCACTTGGGCAATGCCTTTTTCTGTTCAGCAATCTGTGCCTTGGTGAGGTCGGTTGATTGCCGCCGGGATACAGCTTCTCCAGCCCCTTCATAAGTCGCTCTTCTTTTGTTGTATGCCCATTGGTTTACTCCTCCGAAAAAAACTTTTTGCGGAAGTCCTTTTTTGTTGATTGATTCTTTTTGGCCTGAAGGCGCCTTTCTTTGGAGCCTCTGGTGGCCCGTGTAGGGATTCTTTTTTTTCGTTTTTTGTTTAACGCTTCCAGTTTTTTCCGTAGCCGAGAAAATGCAATTTGCTTGTTGCGGTATTGACTGCGCTCATCCTGACAGATCACAACGATTTTCGTTTTCCTGTGTGTGATCCGCACCGCGCTCTCGGTTTTATTGACGTGCTGGCCGCCTTTTGCGGATGCGCGAAATGTATGGATATCGCATTGCTTTGACAGGTCCGCATTGGAATCGGGAATGGAAATCATTCAATCACCTGCCGCTTGAACCGCATACAGTCACAGGCAAAGTTATGAGGGCTGTTTTCATTGCTTCGCAGCCTACTCAAGGAGTTTCACGGGGAGGATGGAGTCACTTCTTGGCGTCGTGGTAAATTTTGCACTTGGGCAACGCTTTTTGCAGTTGGTCAATCTGCGCCTTGGTGAGGGCGAGGTTGTCTTCGAGATTCAGCTCCCTTAACTTCGTGAGCTTCTCCAGGCCCTTCGTATCGCTCAGTTGATTGCCACCAAGATGCAGCTTCTTTAACTGCGTAAGCTTCTCCAGACCCTTCACATCAGTCAGTTGCTGGTCTTGGAGGTTCAGGAGTAGCGCCACCTTCTCAAAGTCCGCCTTGGCGAGTACGCCTTTGGGTTTATTGATTTTCTCACGAATCGTCGCCTCTATGACCTTGGCAGATTGCTCCTTGGTTAACTGGACGCACATCTCAATCTTGTCCGCCGCCGAGACGGATTGGCCCGCCACCACCGCAATCATCAAGAGAATCTGCTTCATGGCTAGAGCATGACAAATCGACCCGTGCAAGCAAAGAGGGAAAACTAGGTTCTATGCCTTGTACCAGCAATAATCTTGAATTGACGGCGGTTTTGTCCGAGAACTGGCGCTCCGATTTTTTTGTGAAGGTAAATTTTATGGCGAAGACTAAATACAAGTATGTGAACGACCTCTGGAAAGGCAGTGAGGTCAAAGGATTGGATGCGGCGGAGCGGTTGGTTTATCGCTCGAACATTCTCGGCAGCGATCAGCGCATCACCAATACCGGCGGAGGGAATACTTCCAGCAAGCTTACCGAAACCGACCCGCTCACGGGCGACGCGGTGGAGGTGCTTTGGGTGAAGGGCTCGGGCGGTGATTTGCGGACATCCAAAAAAGAAAATTTTGCGTCGCTGTATCAGGAGAAGTTGATCGCGTTGCAGGGCGTTTACGCGGGCAAGAAAAAGCGCGGGCCCAAGTCGCCCGCCGAAGACGAAATGGTGGGGATGTATCCACACTGTACGTTTAACCTCAACCCGCGTGCGTCGTCCATCGATACGCCGCTGCATTCGTTCGTGCCGGGCAAGCACGTGGACCACACGCACCCCAACGCGCCGATTGCCATCTGCGCCTCGAAAAATTCCAAACGCATCACAAAGGCGGTTTATGGCGATGACATCATCTGGACGCCGTGGCTGCGACCGGGCTTTGAACTGGGCTTGGAGCTGCAGGCGATTACCCAAAAACATCCGAAGGCCAAAGGCGTGATGCTCGGCCAGCACGGGCTGATCAACTGGGATGACGATGACAAGAAATGCTACTATCTGTCGCTGGACCTTATTGAGAAAGGATCCGCATACATCGAAAAGGCCTACCGCAAAAAGGGCGGGGACAAGAAAGCCTTCGGCGGGCAAAAACATCTCACGCTGCCGGAGAAGGTGCGGCGACAGGTGTTCGCCAAACTACTGCCATGGCTGCGCGGAAAGGTGAGCCAACAGAAACGCTTCATCGGCACCATTCAGGACGACGCCGCGATTCTGCGTTTTGTGAACAGTAAAGATGCCGGCCGCCTCGCGGAACTGGGCACAAGTTGTCCGGACCATTTTCTGCGCACGAAAATCAAGCCACTCTACGTGCCGCTCACGCCGCATAAGAAGCGCGATTTCAGCGGCGATTGGGTGGACTGCTTTGTCGAGACGCTCAAGCAAAACCTTACTGCCGGCCTCAAGCAGTATAAAAAGGATTACGCCACGTACTACAAGAACTGCAAACGCCCCGGCTCGCCCGCCATGCGCGATGCGAACCCGACGGTAATGCTCATCCCCGGTTGCGGGATGATTGCGTGGGGTAAAAACAAAAGCGAAAGCCGCGTAACCGCGGAGTTTTACAACTGCGCGGTGGAAGTAATGCGCGGCGCGGAGGCGATTGATAAATACATCGCGCTGCCGCAACAGGAAGCCTTTGATATCGAATACTGGGCGCTCGAGGAAGCCAAGCTGCAGCGGATGCCCGCCGAGATGGAACTCGCGCGGCAGGTTATCGTCGTCATTGGTGCCGGCAGTGGCATTGGCCGCGAGGTGGCCCATCGCGTAGTGCGCGACGGTGCGCATGTGGTCTGCGTGGACATGAACCTCGCCGCCGCCCAAGCCACTGCCAAGGAAATCACTGACCAATACGGCGTGGGCATCGGCGTCGCCGGCAGCGGCATCAGCAACTGCGGCCCCGCCCTCGGCCTTGCCTGCAATATCACCGACCGCGCCAGCGTGCGCGCGATGCTCGATGATGTCGCGCTCGCGTACGGCGGCTTCGACAGCATCTGCGTCACCGCCGGCGTCTTTTGGCCCAGTGATACGACCGGACACATCCCCGATGACAAATGGGATTTCACCTTCGGCGTCAACGTGAAGGGCAGCTACATCGTCGCCGACGAAGCCGCCAACACATGGCGCGAGCAAGGTCTCCCCGGAAATCTAGTCCTCACCACCAGCGCCAACGCCGTCGTCGCCAAAAAAGGCAGTGTGGCGTACGACACCTCCAAGGCTGCGGCCAATCATCTGGTGCGCGAACTGGCCATCGAACTTTCACCAACCGTACGCGTCAATGCCGTTGCTCCCGCGACGGTTGTAAAAGGCAGCAGCATGTTCCCGCGCGATCGCGTGATTGGCTCATTAGCCAAGTACGGCATCAAGTACAGCAAGAAGGATAGCGACGACTCCCTGCGCGACAAGCTTGCGCAGTTCTATGCCAACCGCACACTGACTAAGGCTCCAATCACGCCTGAGGATCAAGCCGAGGCATTTTACCTGCTCCTCACCAGCCGCCTCGATAAAACCTGCGGCCAAGTGCTCGCCGTAGACGGTGGCCTGGAAGATGCATTCTTGAGGTAGATAGCCCTACTGCGTTTTCTTCTTCTCAGCAAGGGCGGCCTTTACCGCCGCCAGTGAATTGAGGAGGCCATAACCCGTGTCGTTATCTTTGCCCTTGGGACCAAGGTCTTTCGCAGTGGACTCAAGGATTTCCTTGATGCGCCAAGCCGTTAAATCCTGATTGGCCGAAAACATCAGTGCCACGGTGCCGGCCACATGCGGGCCGCTGAAGGAATTACCACGGATGCGTACATTGGGATCCATGTATCCCTTGTTCTGACTGGATAACAACGGGTAACCACCGTTTGGGAAGCCGCATACATCCGGCTTTATCAGCCCCTTGGGCATGGGGTAATCACCGTAAAATCTTACACTTCCCCATTCAACCGGTCCCAGACTTACAAAGCCGGGGATTTTCATGTCACGATCCACACCACCCGCGGCAATGACGCAGGGAATCCCTTCCGGAATCCTAAGCTGAACAGGTTTGGGCTCTCGCTGAAAGTTACCCGCGCCGCTCACCAGCACCAGTCCGGCGGCTGTTGCGTGTTCGCTCATCAACCGCCATAATCCTCGTGTGTGACCGAGGTTTGGAATGCTGAAACTCATGTTCATCACGTCAGCACCCATCACCAGCGCATATTCGTGCACACGCGCAGCTGCATACGGGCCACCCCAACCTATAAGCGGCATCAGCTTTGCCTCCGGTGCCAATCCGGTTACCGTACCACCGGCGCCATCACCAGCGACAATGCCGGAAGTTAAAGTCCCATGTTGACGCGGCCCTGTGGCGATGACTTCCGGCTGCATGGTGCGGAAATTGAACCCGTAATAATCATCCACCAGCCCGTTACCATCATCATCCTTGCCGTTGTTGGCCTCCTCTCCGGGATTAATCCAGATATTGTCTCGCAAATCCGCGTGGCGATAATTCACCCCTGAATCGAACATCGCCACCACCGCGCCCCGACCGGTGATTTTCAATTCACTCCAAACCTTGTCCGCACCCACGGCCTTGAGATTCCACGGGATTTTTTTGCCCTTCGCACTAAACGTTTTGCGCTTTGATTTCGGCAGCACCTCGCTCACTCGCCCACTGATACCACCACGAGGAATGGGGCCGGATGGGTAAATGTATTTTACGTTTTTAGATTTCGACGCCATACGGATGGCCTCCGGCGAAAGCGTTGTCGCAATGCCATTTACAAGCCATAAACCCTCGGCCTCCTTTGGAAGTTTTAACTCCTTCCGCAGTTTTGCCTGATCAACCTTTGAAATGGCCTTAAGGCGAGCAATAATTTTTGGGCGCAACTCTGTGCGTTTGGCTGCCTTGTTCTGCACGCAAAAATTCGGGAAGCCTTTTGGGCCTTCGAATAGCTGCCGCTTGCCCAACAGAATGACTCCCGCGGATCGCCCGCCGCGGATGGCCCGACTTACTTGAGGATCAATTTTTGTTTCCTGCGCGGTGCTGGAGACAACGACGGCTACGAGAGCCAAAAGCATGCGTACCATGCGACAAGGTTAGCACGAAGGCATCCGACTACAAGCCCGTGCCTTGCATTTCTACGGTGTGATATCTATATTGACAGAATGCATGGCGCGAAAAAAATTGGCCTTGGCTTGACCGGACTCGTAGGGCTGGCTGTTCTGATTTACGCGGGTGAAACCCTGCGCGGCAAATCAGCTTGGAGAAATTTTAAAAAGGAATGGGAAGCCAAGGGCGAAGTGTTTGACTACAAGCAGATCGTTCCCAAGCCCATTCCCTCTGAGAGAAACTTTGCACACATCCCGCTACTTAAGCCACTGCATGAACACAAATGGAACAAGGACCTGACTGAATCCACCCCCATCGATCAAAAAAAATTCAATCAGGCACAAAGCCTAATGAAGATTGAAGGCGATTCGCGCCCCGATTTGGATGGGTGGAAAACCGGACAGCCTGTTGATCTGATTGCGTGGCAGAAGTTTTTCCGGGAAGAGAAAGGCTGGCCGCATCCGGAAAAGGCAGGCAAACCGGCGACTGATATCCTGCAGGCCCTGACCAAATTCGAAGCCACCATGGCCAAACTAACTCAGGCGGCCAAGGAACGGCCCCTGTGCCGGTATGACATCAAGTACGAGGCTCATTTCGCCGCATTAGTGCCTCACATGGGTCCTCTAAGGAATTTTGTCAGGAGCTTTACCCTCAGGGCGCTGGCGCATCTGGCCAATGACGATCCTAAAGCAGCCTTGGCTGATATCCGAATGTGCCTTTTTCTGGCCGAGAGCATCCGAGCCGAACCTCTTCTAATTTCCCAACTGGTACGAATTGCCTGCCTGCAAATAGCCATCCAACCCGTGTGGGAGGGCTTAAAGGAAGGGAAATGGAATGCTGAGCAATTAGCCGGAATCGAGAAGCAACTGGCTGACATTGATTTATTGGACGGCTACCGGATCTCCATTCTGGGAGAACGCGACCTTGCCAACCTGGCGATCGATCAGATGCGTGATAACCCAAAATTGTTTGGAATGCTATTCGAAGACGATGACGCGAATTTGAAGTTTATTCCTGATGGCTGGTTTAGCCATAACCAGAGGCGCCTCAACGAGATGCATGTGAATTTTTCCCAGCGCATTGTCGACATCAAGGCCCGACGCATTCGCCCCGAAATTGCGGCGGCTTTCAACAAGGAGCTTGATGCGAGAACAAAACGTAAATTGCCGATCTACGATATGCTTAGTGCCATGCTGCTACCTGCAATTGACAAAGTAGCGATAAAAATTGGAGTTACTCAAGCCGCCGTGGATCACGCGCGCATTGCCTGTCACTTGGAGTTGCACAAGCTGGAGCACAAAAAATATCCTGCAAAACTAGCGGGCCTGGAAGCTCCTCTGCCCCACGATCCCTACACCGGAAAGCCGTATGTCTACACACCGGATCCCAAGGGAAGTTATCAGCTGTATGGGGTCGGCTGGAACCAGAAGGACGATGGCGGCAAGGTAGTCTTGAGTAGTGGCGGGGTGAACCTTGATGAAGTCGACTTGGTTTGGAGCTATTTGCCCGCCACTCGCCCCAAGGGAGAATAAAGCACCACTTACTGTTTTACTTTCACCACGGGCCTTGGCGATCTTGTCAACCTGCCGACAGTACGTGGTTTATTCCGTCTTATCCTTGGAAGCCTTGGCAATCTCGGCGGTCTTGGCCTTGATAACCTTTTGTATAAGGCTCACCGGCAGGGCGAAAAATTCCACGCGATTGCGCCGGGCGATATTGATACCGAGTAGTCTTCCCTTCAAATCCAGCAAAGGCCCGCCCATTTCAGAGGGGGCCAAAGTCACCTCATGTTGGATGACTTTTTCGAAGCCGGTTCGGCGCACGCTGACTTTGCCGCTAAGCTTGTCATTGCGTGACTTCATGCTGGCAAACACCAATTCGCGATAGCCCAGAGTGATTTTCAATGTCTTCTGTTCCTCCTTGCGCTGCACTACCACGGTAATGGTTTCGCCGGCGTCATGTTTGCCCACGGCTTTTTTCAATTCCTCGGTAGAGTTTACGGCCTCGCCTTCGATGGAAAGAATGACATCGCCATTTTTCATACCCGCTTTTTCGGAGGGACCTTTGGGTGTCACCTCGCGCACAGGCACACCCTCTTTTTCACTCACTTCAGTGCCCATGAGGATGCCAATCACCGCGCCCGTTTTCGGGATGGCACGCGCGGTAGCGCTGGTAATACCGGCGCGCACGTAGGGGCGGGTTTTAGATCCCGCTACACCGGCAACCACCCAGGTGGCGGGTGCAATTTCATCGGTCTTAGCCCACGTGTACCCGGGCTTTCCGGTCAAATCCGTGGCAATAAAAACTAAGTCGGTAGCTTTATCGTGGGCGACAATTTTGCCCCGATTATACCGCTTGGCACCGGGCATCGAGATACGGAGGGTGCCTCCGGCTTTAGCGATATCGAGCTCACTGTGTTTGGTGATCACTAATCCCTCGTCATTGACGAGCGTGCCGATCGCAATTTTGTAGCTGGTGCCATAGATGATTTGAACAGTGCAACTGCGCGCGATTTTTTCCACATCGCCGAAGGCGGCCACCACGGTTTTGCCATCAGTTCGCAAGTCCGAGGGGAGGCTGGAGGCGGCCGTAGCATTCAGCGCGCCGAGAGCGAAGATCAGGATAAATAACTTTTTCATTTTTAAATTGGATTAACGATTACTTGCGGGGCGGGAAGCCAAAGGGCAGGCGAGGTTGTGCGGCGGGCCGGCTGCCGAGGGTAACTTCAATTTCCATTTCTTTCTTGTCCCTCAACAGCTTGAGCTTGGCCTTGGTGCCAGGGCGGAGTTTGCCGATGAGGGTGGTGAGGTCACGCGAGGCGTTCACGTCTTTATCGCCCACCTTGATAATGATATCACCCACCTTGAGGCCGGCCTTTTTGGCAGGCGAACTATCGCGCACCACCTCGAGTTCCGCACCTTCGACTTTGTCTTTATCGTAGTCCACGGCAGTAACGCCAAGGAAACCGGGTGTCGCGGGGTCGCTAAGATTTTTCCAATCACTGTGAAAGGCTGGCATGGATACGTGGTAATTCTGATCGGGCTCGCCGGAGATACGACTGTGGATACCAATGACGGTCCCATCTAGATTGAAGAGCGGCCCGCCGGAATCGCCGCCGAGTAGTTTACAATCGCTGCGGAGGGTATCCGGCCGCGCAAAGATGATGCGGCCAAGGCGCACCACCGCGCCGCGTTTGGCATCCAAGCCGCCTGGGTTACCGACGGAAACGACCCATTGGCCGACCTTAGGAAGATTGGTTTTGTGTGTCTCGTAATGCGAGGTGGGCAAATCTTTGGGTTTGAGAATTTTAACCATGCCAGCATCAGCCTTGTTCTTACCAAGAGCTTTGCCTTCGAATTTACGACCATCGGCGAGCACCACGGTGACTTTGCGCCCAGGCGTCCCGGATACATGCCCAGCGGTGAGGACAAGGCCGTCGTCGCTGATGATCACGCCACTGCCAGAGGAGCCGCCCATTTGCAAAGTGACCGTCGCCGCCATAGCATCGTCCAGCATGGTTTGGACTTTTTCCTGAATAGCAATAAGATCTGCGAGGGACTTGGGCGCAGTTTTTTCCCACGGGGCCAGATCGGCGGCGGGAAGCATCATTGCCGCCAGTCCGGCGGTTAAAAGGAGGTTTTTCAGCATGTGCATTGGATTGTTCTGTTGTGACGCATTTTAAACATTAAGGTTACGTAAAGCAATGCAATGAAAGCATTCCCGTAACGATTCTTTTCCCTGTGAATAATTACTTTTTGCGGGGCTTGAGGTGTTTATCGGCAAATTTGAGATACTGCTCCCAATCAAAGTCGGTTACATCGTGTTTCCCGCTCCTTACGTGGTACCCGATTCTTCCCATGACCGGACTATCCACAGGTGGTTGCTTGGAAGCGGGCAACCCGCTTAACCCGTAAAGCTGATAAACGGGGTTGGCATGTATTCCCGAAAGAAACTCTCCATTGGGATCTGCCCATTTATCGCCCACTGCACTGGCTATATAGACCGGGCGCGGTGCTGCAAGCGCAACCAACATATGCTGATCTACAGGGCATGCATTTTCGTTGTCGTTGTATTTCAGGAAGTTGTCATTAAACCAGTGAGGAAAACTGGTGTTGATTCGCTTAACCGTTTCGCCAAAGGCACGCCTTGAAAGTGCTGCACCGCCGCAGCCGGAGTTATTGGATATCACAAGGGCAAACCGCTGATCCGCCGCACCTGCCCAAAGCGAAGTTTTGCCCAGTCGGGAATGACCCATTACCGCTACACGCTTGTGATCGATATCTTTATCAGTTTCAAAATAATCCAATGCCCGGCTCAGGCCCCAAGCCCAAGTTGCAATACTCCCCCATTCATCAGGCTTGGGTTTCGGGTAGAGCGCATGAACGCCATTCTTCCAGCCATCATCAAAGTCCGGATCAATATCCCCGTAATAGATGGTAGCCAACCCGTAACCACGCTTGAGTATGTTCATCACGCCCCAACGACTCTTGGCCACTCCTCGACCTTTCTCAGTGGCCCGATTGTCCACAGTCTCCCCTTTGGTTCGTCCGCGCACCCAGGAGTGTGGCAAACGAATATTTGGGTCATCAGCCACCGTGTGATTCCCCCGGAAGTTGAGTGTGAGAAATGTGGGGACCGGCCCCTTCGCTTTGGGTGGCAGGTATATTAGGACGGTCATGCGTGGCCCATCAGCCTTACCTGCAAACTGAATCTCCACCTGCTTCCGTACCGCTTTGCCCTTCAATACCTGTTGTTCATCAAAAACCGAAAACTTCAGATTCGCTGGCTTACCGGGTGCGCGTCCGTACATTTCTTTTTTGAAGAGCTCCAAGATCTCAGGGCGGCGTTGGGTTTCCCACTCCTTAACCGTTTTCACTCGATCTCCATCAGTCATTAACAAGGGATCGGGCAGAGTGTATTTTGGCACCTTGCCCTCGTCGTAGTTGTAGCCTTTAGGTTGGGCGATGAGCGCGTTCATGGAAACAAACAGGATGGCGATCAGCCATAGCATGGAGTTCATGACGCCAGTTTGGCGAAAAAAATTTCCACAAGCAAGCTTGCGGAAATGGCGCATCGGGTGCAAATTACACCCATGAAAGGCATGGTGCGCACGCTCATATTTGGACTCGGGCTTCTTGGGGCCGGCCATGCTGCCGCACAATTTTCCAGCGTGAACCTCACTGCGCTGCCTTATGTGCAACCCAACGGCCCAATCCATTTGGGGCTCAACGCGAACTGGCAATTTACCCAGCCGGGCTATGGTCCCTCGCGCGTGGCGGTCAACACGCAGTACCTCGCCGCCAATGGCATGCCGATCACCGTGGGCAGTTACACGCGCCAGTTGCGCACGTTCAACAATCAAAACGTGCCGTATCTTGGCCGCGCTCCATTCGTAGGCGGACTATTCCGGAATCGCTCGCAGTTCAACCAAATGTCATATGGCTACATGTCGCCACAAGTTACCATCAACCGTGTGGATCCCGCCGGCAACCCGGTGCAACCGCACGCACCGCTTTTTTACGGCCGCGTGCCCGCGCCGCGCATGATGGGATTTGTCCGGCCATGACCCACGTGCACGCGCTTTCCATCAGTGTCCTTCTGTTTATCGCCGCCAACGGATGCAACCGCGGTAAGGAGGACGCGCCGAAACCCAAGTCCACTGGGCCCATCGAGGAACGGGCCGGACTGTGGTATGCCACTGGCACCTCCAATCTTTATACCGGCACCCTCACCCATCAATTTCCCAGCGGCACCAATGCCGCGAAGAGTGTTTATATTGACGGACTAAAATTATCCCAACAGGCGTGGCATACCAATGGCTTGTTGAAATCTGAATATCTTTTTCACGAAGGCCAACTCACGGTGCGGCGCAGTTGGGATGTCACCGGCGCGCGGCAAACGTGGCGCAAGCGGGAGGTGCTGGCCGACGAGCAGGTTCAGCGCGGTTTTGATCTCATTGAGCGAGGAGAATTCGTGGCGGGCTACGTGTGGATCCATCTTGCCGCTGCGAACGGCCAACCGGTGGCAAAGCAGGCACTTCAGCAATTCCCTCCGGACATGGCTGACGACCAAAAAGCGAAGGCCCAGTCCGTCGCGGATGAGTTGCTCGGGCGAAGCGGGGACTAAATCAATTCCTTCAACGGCGCGCCGTTTTCCACGATGAAGCGCGGGCGATTTTTCAGGTCGTTGAAAGTGGCATCCAGCGGCACGCCGAAGTGATGGTACACCGTGGCCGCAAGATCGCCGGGGGTCACCGGTCGCTCCGCCGGTTGGCCGCCCTCGGCATCGCTCGCGCCAATCACCTGCCCATGCCGGAAGCCGCCGCCGGCCAGCGTGAGGCTCATCACTTGCGGCCAGTGATTCCTGCCGCCGGTATAACCGTCTTGCGTGCCGATGGTGGGTGTGCGGCCAAATTCGCCCATGGCAATCACCAACACTTCATCCAACAACCCGCGCTCGTTGAGGTCGTTGATGAGGGTGCTGTAAAGATGATCGAACACCGGCAGCAACGGCTTGAGCCCGCTGACGATCCCGCCATAGACTGCATCCGATTTGTCGCCATGCGTGTCCCATGTGCCGGAGGCGCGATGGTGGCTGAGGTCAATGGTCACAAACGCCACGCCAGCCTCCACGAGCCGCCGCGCGAGCAGCGCTTTCTGCGCCCACTCGTGTTTGCCGTAGGCGTCGATAATCTTCTGCGGTTCGCGGGAGACGTCCCACGCGGTTTTTGCTTTTTGGCCAAAGATTAAATCATAAGCGCCTTGGTTGAATGTATCGAGCGCAGCCATATTGCCGTGCTGATCGAGGTGGCGCTGAATGGATTCCATTTGGCGCGACAACGTGCGGCGTTCGCGCAGGCGCTCCAACGAAAGGCCCGCGGGCAGTTGCAACAACCGATCCGCCTTGTCGCCCACAAAGGGGTCATGCTGTTTGCCCAGCCAGCCGCCCCACGCAAAGTGCGAGCGGTCACGATGATTGAGCACCACGTAAGGCGGCAGCGCGGGATCGTTCGCGCCGCGCAGTTTGCCGACTAACGAACCCATCGCCGGGTACATTGCGCCTTCGCGATTGACCCGTGGAGCGGCGGCGCGGAAGCCGGTTTGCATCACTTGATTCGGCTGATGGCTGCTGCCTCGACAATCCATCGAGCGAATGATCGTAAGCTTATCCGCCAACTTCGCGTATTTCGGCAAATGCTCACACACATGCACGCCCGGCAACGTGGTGGGGATCGTGCCAAACGGGCCACGCTTGATGGAGGGCTGGTCAGGCTTGGGATCAAGCGTATCAATGTGGCTCGGCCCGCCGGCCATCCACAGGAGAATCACCGCCTTGCGATTGCCCATCGGCCGACCGGCTTGGGCGGCCTCCGCACGAAAACGCAGGAGATCCGGCAGCGACAGTCCGGCCATCCCCGCGAGACCCGCCTTGAGCATCCCGCGCCGGCTGAACGCGGTGAGCCCTTCCCGAGTGCGTCCATGAAAATTTGTAAACGCGTGCGATTTACCCTGCCCTTCAATCACGCTGTCACCATACGCCCATTCGCGTCTCCGCACAAGGCGGTAACAACGAATGCAAATAGTTTGAAACTTCTCACGACAGTTTTCGTCTATAAAGTTGTTCACCCCTGTATGGAGGAGCATTTGGGGACTGAACAGGTTGGGTAGCCCGTCGGACCACCGGTCCGGCGGGTTTTTTTATGGCCAATTTCTGCGCGGGCTCAAGCAGCAAAGAGGAATATCTCAAGCTCGCCGCCAAACACACCGCGGAATTAGTCGCAGCCAAAAAAGAATACGATGTCGCCCAAGCACGTTTGAAAAAAACCATCGAGACCTACAAAAAACCCAGCAGCGAAAAGAAAAAATAACGGCGTTTTTTACGCCAATAATTTCAGCTTCGCGAATTTCCCGCCCACTGCAGCCTCGGCGGGCCAATCGAGCCAGTCGTCCAATAACGTGGTGTACACGCTGCGGAAATCGGTGTGGT
>JAPKEI010000374.1 GCA_028872685.1 Verrucomicrobiota bacterium
CCGAAGCAAAGAAAAGAATGGAGGTTGCCGGTCGCGAGAATAATGAGCGGCGAGACCGGGGCGGCAACAATGAGAGTCGTGGCCGTGAGAGCCAGTCCAATGATCGCCAAGATCAGGCCAGAAAGGGCTACGAAGTGAGGCGCAAACGCATTGAAGAAGGTGTTAGAAGTGGGAAAATTAAACGCGAGGATGCAGGCAAGATGCTGGAAGATCTTCGTAAACGCATGGCAGCCGCAAGTCGTGGCGGGAACAACAATGCCCGCACCAATCAACAAAGAGGTGGTGATCGTGGCGGTGCGGATATGGAAGCGATACGCAAACGTATTGAGGAAGGTGTTAGGAGTGGCAAAATTAAACGCGAGGATGCAGGCAAGATACTGGAAGGGCTTCGTAAACGCATGGAAGCTGCCAAACGTGGTGAAGGCAATGAGAGGAAAGAAAGGGAAAACGATCCGCGTAGTTCACAGTCAAAAAGCTCCCAATCGAAAGGATCATCCCGCTCACGCGCCCCGCAACGCTCATCCGGTACTGACTGGCGCAAAGCGATCGAAGAGCGCATGAAGAAAGCCCGCGATGACCGTGAACGTGCTGAAAGGAATTCCCGGGATCGGGGCAATGATCGTGGACGCAGCGACCGCGGAGAAGACATGCGCAAGGCATGGGAAGAACGCATTAAGAAATATCAAGCCGAACGCGCCAAAGCCGCCCAAAGCCGTGGCAGCAGCAGCAGTTCTAAAAGCCGTGGAAGCAGCCGCAGCTCACAAAGCCGCCAGCCTTCCTCACGCGAACAAGCCCAAAAAGCATGGGCCGAACGCATTAAAAAATATCAAGCCGAACGCGCCAAAGCCGCCCAAAGCCATGGCAGTAGCCGCAGCTCACAAGGCCGTGGAAACAGTCGCAGCTCACAGCAACGGCGCCCCTCGGGTGATGACATTCGCAAAGCCATTGCCGAGCGCATCAAGCAATTTGCCGAATCCCGCAAAAAAATGAGCCCACAACGCGGTGGTGATCGTCGCCCGCAAGGTCACGGCCCACAACGCGGTGGTGATCGTGGTCCGCAGCGTGGTGGCCCGCGAGGGAGATAGTTAATCAATCATTTCCACAGCCATCGGGGATAACCCGGTGGCTTTTTTCATGGGTTGAACGACTGGTTCTGTTATCAACAGCGAGATGGATGCGACGGACAAGGAGCTAATTGCGGAGGTGCTGGAAGGCAATCCGGAAAGTTTCGAGCCGTTGGTAGTGAAGTATCAGCCTCGCGTATTCGCCATCGCGCGGCGGTACGCGCGCCGCGAGGATGAGGTGGAGGACATCGTGCAGACGGTGTTTATGAAGGCTTACAGCAAACTGTCGAGCTATCGGGGCGATGCGCCATTCGAGCATTGGCTCATGCGGACGGCAACGTTCACATGTTACGATTTTCTGCGAAAACATCAGCGCAATCGCGAGTGGAATGCCACGGATTTATCCACTGAAGAAAATGAATGGCTCGAAAATGTGGGGGAAGATACAACCGAAAAAGAGGCTAATCAATCGGCTGCAAAGGCGCTGGTGGATCGCTTGCTGGAGAGCTTGAAACCAGATGATCGGATGATTATTACGATGCTGGATTTGGAGCAGAAATCGGTAAAGGAAATCGCAAAATTGACTGATTTTACTGAGTCAAACGTGAAAGTGCGGGCCCATCGCGCCCGAGATAAAATGAAAAAAATACTGGCCACTCTGGCCCCGCAAAAGTACCTGTAACCAGGATGGTTTTTGGGCCGTCTGCATTATTGGAACGATGATGAAGATAGAGGACATTTTAGAGAGGTTACTGACCCAAACGCGGGAAATTCCGGCAAACGACCGGGTGCCATACGCCTTCGAGAAGCGCATTATGGCGCACATCAAAGAAGCCCCCGCTGCTCTAGCTGATGTGTGGTCGGCTTGGGCGCAATCACTTTGGAAAGCCGTGGTGCCCTGCCTCGCCGTGTTAGTGATGGTGGCGGTATGGATGAAAGCTCCGACCGATGGCACCGGTGCAACCACGCCGCAAGGCAATGCTGCGCCGGTAGTGGCCAATTTCGAAGCCCCCACCGATGAGGATTTGGAAAGCATCGTGATGCTGGCCATCGACCCCAACGAACTGGATAAATAAACGGTGGCGGCAATTAATTTCTGATGCATCAATGGAAGGTCATTCTGGCCACAGTGCTGATCTTTGGCAGCGGTGTGGGTACTGGGCATTTGCTCAGCCGCAGCAACCCGCCTCAACCAGAGAATCTGGACGGTAAGTTTTCGCCTGCCAACTCAACCAATCCAAATTCTAAGAACTCTCTGCCTCCCGCAGTCCGCCCAATGATGTTTCGGTCGCACGGGTATCTCGATAATCACCTCAAGCTCACTACCGAACAAAAGGAGCAATTGCAAAAAATCCGCAAAGCAGGCCATGACCGAGTGCGCGAATTCGGAAAACCCTTCCGCGAACAAATCATGGCTGAAGACCTGCGGGTGAAAAAGGACATCCGCGACCTCCTCACGCCCGACCAAGTCCGGATATTTGACGGACTGCCGCACTTTCGAATCAACCGCGAACCCGGACGACC
>JAPKEI010000375.1 GCA_028872685.1 Verrucomicrobiota bacterium
CCGGAATCCATATATCCCGCTGAGCGCAAGACGACGATGACCTCCGGCCAAAAATCGTTTCCCTGCGCGCCAACGGGCCTGAAGTTTTCCCAGCACGGTCAGGCGGGCACATGGCTTAGCGAGCCACTGAAGCATTTGGCCAAACAAATTGATGACGTGTGCGTGATCAAAAGCATGTTCACCGAAGCCATCAATCACGACCCGGCGGCGACCTTGTTTCAGACCGGCTCAGTCATCCCCGGCCGGCCGAGCATGGGCGCGTGGGTGAGCTACGGGCTCGGCAGCGAGAATGCCAATCTCCCGGCCTTCGTGGCGATGACTTCCAATGGCACGGCTAAACAAGGCCAACCTTTGTACGACCGCCTTTGGGGCGCGGGCTTTTTGCCGGGGCGTTTTCAGGGTGTAAAATTTCGCGGACAGGGTGATCCCATTTTGGATTTGTACAATCCCGCCGGCGTCACGCGCGAACAGCGCCGCCGGATGCTTGATGCGTTGAATAAACTCAACCAAGACCAAGCCAGCCGGTTCAACGACCCCGCCATCGCCACGCGTATCGCGCAGTACGAACTGGCGTTTCGCATGCAAATGAGCGTGCCCGAACTCATCGATACCAAGAGCGAACCCAAGAGCGTGCTCGATATGTACGGCCCCGACGCCACCAAACCCGGCCGCTACGCCTACAATTGTTTGCTTGCACGCCGCTTGGCTGAGCGCGGCGTGCGGTTCATCCAACTTTATCATCGCGGATGGGATGCCCACGGTAATGCCCCCAAAAGCGTGGCCGCGCAATGCCGCGATACAGATCAGAGCACAGCTGCGCTCCTGCGCGATCTCAAACAACGTGGCATGCTTGATGACACGCTCGTTGTCTGGGGCGGCGAATTCGGCCGTACAATTTATTGTCAGGGCAAACTCACCAAACAAAATTACGGGCGCGATCATCACCCGAATTGCTTCACTTACTGGCTCGCCGGCGGCGGCGTAAAGGGAGGCATCACTTATGGCGAAACCGACGATTACAGCGTAAATGTCACCGAAAAACCCGTACACGTACATGACCTCCAAGCCACCATTTTGCATCAGCTCGGAATCCACCATGAACGCCTCACCTACCGGTACCAAGGCCGCTACTTCCGCCTTACCGATGTGCACGGAAAAGTGGTGAAGGATGTGCTCAGTTAAAAAAAGATTAACATGAAAAATAAACTCATCCTCATATTAGCGGTGGCGCTGACGTCATCGAATTTCTGTTTTGCAGCTAATGATTACGCCGTGGTGGTCTCGAAAGCGACTCATGCGGACAAGAACTGGAAACCGGTGGTTACCGCGTTGGTAAAAAAGCACGGGGCGAAGGTCATCGAATTCGAGGGCGACGTCACCGGTGTGCTCGGCAAACTGCGCCGGCAGTTTCCGCGCTACACGTGTTTTGTCGCCACGCCCAAGGAGGCGACGGGGGAGTTTGTGGCGCGCGTGCATCAGCTCACGCGGCAGCTCGATGACGATCCGTATACGGACACGTTTTGGGGCGTGCTCACGGGCTACAACGCGGCCAACGCGCTGGCCATCGCCAAGCACGCCAAACCGCTCACGGTACGTAAAGTAGCGTCGGGCACGGAGATTGCGCTGGAATGTGTCACCGAAGGACTGTGGTATGATGAATTGGTGAAGAATAAGTTCGTACGCAAAAAGGCCGGCGGCAAAGCCGAACAACTGCGCGGGCCTGATGACACCACCGAGGCCTTCGCCAAAGTGCTGGCGGATTACGAGCCGGATTTGTTCATCACCTCCGGCCACGCCACTGAGGGTGGTTGGCAGATTGGGTTTCGTTATCGAAATGGATTTTTAAAATCTAAGGATGGTCAAATGTTTGGCGTGGACACGCAGAGCAAACGTTTTGAAATCAAGTCCACGAATCCCAAGGTGTACCTGCCAATCGGGAATTGTTTGATGGGTAACATCAACGGCCCCGACGCGATGGCGCTGGCGTGGATGAATGATGTGAGCGTGATGCAAATGATCGGCTACACCAAGCCCACGTGGTTCGGCTATCAAGGCTGGGGCGTGCTGGATTATTACGTGGAGCAGCCTGGCCGCTACACGCTCACCGAGGCGTTCTTCGCCAACAACCACGCGCTCATCCATCGCCTCGGCGACTCCTCCACACCCGCGCGCGACAAACAGGGGCTGCAGTTCGACCGCGATGTGGTGGCGTTTTATGGCGATCCAAAGTGGTCTGCCAAGCTCGCATCCGGCAAACTTGCCTACGGCCAAACGCTCACCCGCGGAGGCAACACCTTCACCCTCGAAATTAAACCCAACCTCGGTGCAAACAGTTTCGACACCGTAAACAATAACGGCTCTCAACGCGGCGGCCGCCCCTTCGTGGCCTTCCTCCCGCAACGAATCACCCAGGTCGAACTCCTCGAAGGCGGTGACCTCAGCCCCGTCATTACCGACGATTTCATCCTCGTCCCTCGCCCCCCAAAGTGTGACCCCAAGCACACCTATCGTGTGAAGTTTCGGGCGAAAATTTTGAAGTAAATCAGGAGGGTGCCGCGC
>JAPKEI010000042.1 GCA_028872685.1 Verrucomicrobiota bacterium
TGAACAAATTGTAGGGGACAGTCGATTTGCAACCCAAGCACGAGAATCGGTAGAACGGTTAAAAAATAGAAACAAATAAAGAGAAGAAAATATCATGGCGAACAAAGACAAACGAAAAGAAACCAAAAAAACACCCAAACTCACCAAAGCGGAGAAGAAGAAAAAGAAACAGGAAAAGAAGGGGAAATAGTTAGAATGCTCCAGTGTTTGAAAAAGTCTGCTGCGTGCATTGCGTTTCTGTCAGTTATTTCAGTCTCCGCATCGCAAAAGCCAAACATCCTATTCATTATGGCCGATGACCTTGGCTGGATGGACTTGGCCTGCCAAGGCAACAAGCTGGTGGAAACGCCGCACCTCGACCGACTGGCCAAGCAGGGCATGCGGTTTACCAGCGCGTATGCTGCGGCACCGGTTTGCTCGCCAACGAGGTGCGCGGTTTTGACCGGGCAAGCCCCAGCACGCATTGGGCTAACGACGCATTTGCCGGGGATGTATTCCCCAAAAGACAACCGCCCGCAACCGGCGATCCTCACTAAGCAACTTGGTACGGAATACGTGACCATCGCCGAGCGACTGCGCGAAGCGGGCTACGCGAACGCTTTTCTTGGCAAATGGCATATTGCTTCGAGTGTAGGGAAGGGAGGAAGGGTGGCTCCAGAGCTTTCACCTACCGGACAGGGGTTTGATATTAATATTGGTGGCACTTCTTACGGTGGCCCGCCCAGTTTCTTTTCACCTTATCGCAATGGAGAACTGAAAGACGGGCCCGAAGGTGAGTATCTTCCTGATCGTTTGGTGGATGAGACGATTAATTTTATTGGAAAGAATAAGTCTAAACCGTGGATGACGCACCTGTGGTTTTACACCGTGCACTGGCCGATGCAGGCGCCGGAACCGTTGCTCAAGAAATACGCCAACCGTAAGGGGCCCGGCCTGAACGACACGCGTTATGGCGCGATGATTGAGGCAATGGATCTGGCAATCGGTCGGTTGCTAAAAGCGCTGGATGACATGGGCCAGTCCGATAACACGCTGGTCATTTTTACGAGCGACAATGGCGGTTTTGCGGGTGTGTCCGACTGCCGTCCATTGCGAGAATCAAAAGGGCACCTGTATGAGGGCGGCATTCGTGTCCCGATGATCGTCCGCTGGCCGGGTGAAGTTAAGCCGGGCACGCTTTGCGATACACCAGTCATCAGTATGGATTTTTACCCGACCTTTCTCGAATTGGCAGGCCTTAAGTCCGGCAAGCAACCCATCGACGGCGAAAGTCTCGTGCAGCTTTTTAAGCAGGGCGGAGAACTGAAGCGTAAGGCGATTTACTTTCATTACCCTAACTACGCCTGGCACATGGGTAATCGGCTCGGCAGTGTCATCCGCGAAGGGGACTGGAAGCTCATTCGAAACTACGATGACAATTCATTGGAGCTGTACAATCTCTCAAAAGACCTCAGTGAAAAACGAAACGTTGCCCAGCAGCAACCCAAGCTTGCCGCGCGTCTCAACCTCCAGCTTGGCAAGTGGTTGAAGGAAACCAACGCGCCCATGCCTCGACCACCGTCGATCAAGTAGTCGAACACTGGAAGAAGGTTACGAGAAAGCCATCTTGTCACGTCAATTTGGTCAAATGACCGAAATCACCGAAAAACTTTATATTAAAGTGAAACGCCTAAGACCTCCCACATAAACACTGTTACAGGTTGAAAATTAAAGGAAAATGAAAAAGACACTGCTAACTATATTGGCTTTTTGCCTCTCTCTTTCTGCCTTTGCAGCGGATAAGAAGACCCCTTACAACCTCCTGGTGATCCAGACTGATGAGCATCATTTCAAGACGCTTGGTTGTTATGGCGGTAAAATCGTCAAGACACCCAATATCGATTGGATTGCCGAAAATGGAGCCATTGCTACCAGCTTCTATGCCAACACGCCCGTCTGTTCCCCCTCGCGTGGGGCGCTCATGAGTGGCAAATACCCGCAGCATACCCCAGTAACCAATAACAACATTCCGCTGGGTGATGACATCGTCACCTTTGCTGAAGTCTTGCGCCGTAAGGGGTACGCAACAGGATACGCCGGCAAATGGCATTTGGATGGAGATGGAAAACCGCAGTGGGGGCCCAAGCGTAAATTCGGCTGGGAAGATAACCGGTTCATGTTCAACCGCGGTCACTGGAAGAAGTTTGAGGATACAGCGGCCGGCCCGCGCATTGCCTCACGCAATAAACAAGGCCGGGCCGATTACGGATTGGTGGGTGCAGATGAAAAGAGTTTCGCCACCGACTGGCTTACCGACAAGGTCATCAACTTTGTGAATGAAAAGAAGGGCAAGTCCTTCTGCTACATGGTGAGCTATCCCGACCCGCATGGCCCCAACAGCGTGCGCGCGCCGTACGATAAAATGTATCAGGACGTGAAGGTGCCCATTCCGAGGTCGGTCAACAAAACTCGCGAACAAACGCCTGTGTGGGCAGCGAAGGCACCAAGGCTCACGGCGGATACCATCCGTATTCTGATGCCCAAGTATTACGGAATGGTTAAGTGTCTCGATGACAACATCGGCCGTATTCTCGATACTTTGCGTAAGAACGGCCAGATCGAGCGTACGATCATTGTGTTTACCAGCGACCATGGTGATCTCTGCGGCGAACATGGTCGTCTGAACAAGGGCGTGCCTTTCGAGGGCTCCGCGCGCATTCCTTTCCTCATCTATACACCCGGTAAGATCAAAGGCGGAACCGTGGTTGATGAAGCCTTAAGCTGTGTGGATTTTCTGCCCACGGTGATGAGCCTGATGGATGTGGATCACGGCCTTCAAGTGGGCGGCCGCAATGCGGCGAATCTATTCCGCGCCCAGGGCGGTCGCTGGCGGGATCTCACTATTCTACGCTCCACCAGCAATCCTCAGGCACAGTGGCTGTGCGCGGTGAGCGATCGCTACAAACTCGTGTACGCTTCCTCCGGCAAACCGTGGCTCTTCGATTTGCAAAAGGACGCGGACGAATTGACCAATCGATTTACCGATCCCGCCTGCCAAGCCATCGTGCGCGAAATGACCGGCGCCCTCATCGAATATTGCAAAACGCAAAAAGATCCCTACGGCGAAGTGCCCCACATCAAAGCAGCATTGGCGGCGGCGATGAAGAAGTAAGCGCGATCGCGATTTCCCATTGACGCGCGGGGCGGGACGGTTGAGTCTTGGCGCATGCCAAAGCATTCCAATTCCTCTGATTCGAACCGTCGTGAATTCATCAAGAACACCGGCAAGGTAACCGCTGCCTCAGCGCTGGCGGGGGTGGCGTTGCCGCGCGTGCACTCGGCGGTGGACGACACGGTGAAGGTGGCACTCGTGGGCGCTGGCGGGCGCGGCACGGGCGCGGCAAGTAATGCGTTGTCCGTTTCCGCCGGGCACGGCCCCACTAAGCTTGTGGCGGTTGCGGATATTTTTGAGGAGAAACTTAAAAGCAGTCTCAACGGTCTCAAGCGAAAGCACGGTAAGAAGGTGGACGTGCCGGCCGATCGCCAGCACATTGGCTTCGATGGCTACAAAAAGGCGATCGATAATCTCAGCAAGGGCGATGTGGCCATCTTCACCACGCCGCCGGCGTTTCGCTGGGTATTTTATAAGTACGCGGTGGAGAAGGGGATTAATGTGTTTATGGAGAAGCCGGTTACGGCTGATGGTTATGGCACAAAAAAGATTCTTGAGATCAATAAAGCGGCCAAGAAAAAAAATCTTAAAGTGGGCGTGGGCCTCATGTGCCGGCACAGCCGTGCGCGTGGAGCGATGGCGGAGAAAATTCAGGAAGGCGCAATTGGCGATATCGTGCTCATGCGAAGCTATCGTATGCATGGGCCGGTGGTAACATCGAGGTCGATTCCACAAAGCATGAGTCCAGAGTACAAAGACATGGAAGAGATTCGTTGGCAGATTCGGCGCTTCCACAGTTTCATCTGGGCCAGTGGCGGTTGTTTCAATGATTTTTACATTCATAACATTGACGAGTGCTGCTGGATGAAAGGTGCTGCGATGGGAGATCCAAACAACGCGGGCGGCGATCCCTTCGACGTCATTGGCACGCGCGACAAATGGTCGTGGCCGATTATGGCGCAAGCTACGGGCGGCAAGCATTACACGGAAAACAAACAGGGCCAGCCGTACGTGGACCAAAATCTCGACACATATTCCGTGGAATATACCTATGCTGACGGGACCAAGCTGATGCATAATGGCCGTACGATTCAAGGCTGCCACAATGAGTTTGCCAGTCACGTGCACGGTACGAAAGGCTTCGGCACGTTCTCGGCTAATGGTCATTGGCCCGCGCCGAGCGCCTTATACAGTGGGCTTACCCCGGATCCGAAAAACCAGATTTGGAAATTTCCCGCGCGCGAAACTAATCCTTATCAGGATGAGTGGGACGATTTGCTCGATGCTATTCGCAATGACAAGCCATACAATGAAGCTGAGCGTGGTGCGTTGGCGAGCCAGGTATGTAACATGGGTCGGATGGCTGCGCACACCGGCCAGCGCGTGACATGGGATGATGCTCTTAACGCCAAACCGCTCGCTCCAGATTTGGACCAGCTGGAAGGCTTTGATAGCAAAGCGCCCGTGACGGCTGACAAGGACGGATTTTATCCCGTGCCACAGCCGGGCATTACCAAGAAGAGTGAGTACTAAGCTTGGCCGCTGTGGGTGATACGAAAGATACCGAGGCAACTGCACCGCCGCGTGAAAGTATGATGCCCTTCGTGGTGGGCATGTTCTTCATCGCACTGGGCGTTTATGTGCTGATGTATTCCACCGACCAAAACATACGCTCTAAGGATGGCGGTTGGCAGGTCAGTTATACGACCAATCAATCGGGCACACCGATGATGGTGATAAATCTCGCCAGCTCGGGCATCACGAATCGCACGGTGATTTTCAACAGAGAAACCGTGTCGGCGGATTTCAAGACGTACACCACCAATTACGTGACTCCCACGCATCTGCCGGTGGCCGTGCCCTTCGGCCAATGGTTTCACGGCGACCTCACCTATTTACCAGGCGTGGTGACGTTTAATGTGTTTGGCGCGGATGCCAATGCCACCGGTTTGCGCCACGAAGTAGAATTGCAAAAACGCGGTTTGGTGGTCAACCGCCAGCGGTATGATTGGAATGGTACGCCGGTGGAAGTGTCTCCCGCGGACAAGCGCGATTGGCCCGTGCCGGAGCTTAAGTAGTTTTATTTCTGGAATTTGTTGAAATCAAATCCCTTCACCGCTTCAGCGGCAAGCGAACCAATTTTCCGTCGCAGCGGGATCACGCTCGGACCTTTTTCAGTAGGGTGCACGCGGTTGCAAAGGAAAATTATGAACGTGCGCGAATGGGGATCGATCCAAATGGACGGGCCGGTGAAGCCGGTGTGACCGAAGGATCCGGGTGAGAATTGGGTTCCATCTTTTTCGCCGCGCGGGCTGGAGTAGCCGGAGGTCATATCCCAGCCGAGGCCGCGCTGGAGGGTAAGGGTGGCGGGCGTTTGTGCGGTGGTCATCAGCTTCACGGTTTCCGGTGTGAAGATGGGCGCGCCGCCGTTGAGGAGGCAGCGCGCGTATTTGGCGAGGTCGGGCGCGGTGGTGAAGAGCCCGGCGTGTCCGGCGATGCCGGCGGTCTTGCGCGCGCGCGGATCGTGCACGATGCCGCGCAGGGCTTGGCCGTCGGTGACGGTGGTGGGCGCCAAGCGGGAGTGTTTGACGGTGGGCGGGTTGTAGCCGGTATCGGTCATTTTCAACGGACCAAAAATTTCTTTTTCACAAAACACATCAATGCGCTGGTGCGTGATACGGCGGAGAATTTCATCGAGTAACTGAAAATTAATGTCGCTGTATTTGAACGCGGTGCCGGGCGGGGTGCGGAGTTTTTCAGAAACACATTTCGCGATGCACTCGGCGTGGCCGTTCCAACCGTTCACAGAAATATCTGGGCGCAACCCACTGGTATGCGTGAGCAGATGACGCACGGTAACGGCTTCGCGTCCATCGCCGGTGAATTCGGGAATGAATTTTTTGACAGTATCCTCAATGCTCAATCGCCCACGCTGGTGCAGTAGCAAAATGGCGGGTGTGGTGGCGACCACTTTGGTGAGCGATGCAACATCGTAAATCGTATCGTGCCGCGCGAGGGTGTGGATGGGCTGAAGTTGACTGTGCCCGTAGGCTTTGGTGAAATGCACACCATTGCGTTCGAGCCACAGGACGCCGCCGGGCAGGCGTTTTTCGGCACGCGCCTCGGTGATAGCATCGCCGACGGCGCGAATTTTTTGGAGGTCAAAAGTGGCGTCTAGTCGCGCGGGCGGCGGCGGGGCATCGGACCATTGTAGGCAGGACACGCAAAAAACCAGCGTCGCGACGATTATTTGAACACGCATCAGCATCTGCCGTCAAAGTACCCATCCGCGCGGCGGGAGGCAAGGAGCTTGCCGTGGCGGGCGGGTTTTGGGATGATTTTTGCCAACACACTGTGAACCCACGCGCCGTCATTTTTGGCCTGTGCATTCTGTCTATTGGGCAGGCGCAGGCGCAGCAGAAATATCTCGATCCGCCCGAGGCGGCGAAGGAATTGTTTGCTTCGAGGCCAATGCCGCGCGTGTCGCTCAGTCCCGATCAACGGCATTTGCTGGTCGCGGAGGAGTTTCGGTTCCGGCGCATTGTGGAAATGGCGCAGCGGGAAGTGGCTTTGGCGGGCGTGCGACTTAATCCATCCAACAACGGCCCGACGCATCCGGATTATTATTTCCGGCTGACGTTGAAAGAACTTTCCACGGGCAAGACTATCCCCATTGAACTGCCCAACGCTAATCGTCGTGTGAGCTTGCCGGTTTGGTCTCCGGATGGGAAAAAGTTTGCCTTTCTGCAATACGGTCGCACTTCAGTGGCGCTGTGGGTGGGCGAGTTGGGCCGCGCTCCGCGCGCCATCCCCGGCGTGAAGCTCAACGCGACTTTGGGACGATCGTTCCAATGGATGCCCGACAGTCAAAACCTCCTTTGCCTTACCGTGCCGGACAAACGCGGATCCGTGCCTACACCCCCGCGCGCGCCCGTTGGGCCGGTGGTGCAGGAAACCGGGCCGCGCGAAGCGCCGGTGCTGACGTATCCGGATTTGCTCCAAAATGAACACGACGAAAAACTTTTTGATTATTATTTGACCTCGCAACTAACACTGGTCGATTCGCGCACCGGCCGCCTCAAGTTTTTAGGGCGTCCTTCGATTTTCGCGCGCTATGATGTGTCGCCCGATGGCCGGTACGTTTTGGTGGAGCGCGTGCACCCACCGTATTCGTACCAAGCGCCGATTCAGTTTTTCCCGCGTAGCATTGAGGTGTGGGATCCGCGGGGTGAGGTAAAACGGGTGGACATTCGACCTGCCACCGAGGACGTGAACACTGGCGGTGTGCCGGTGCAACCGCGCGGGCATCACTGGCGGCCTACCGGTTCGCCGGTTTCAGTCGTGTGGGTGGAGGCGCTTGATGGCGGCGATCCCAAGAGCGAGGTGAAGTTTCGCGACCGCGTGATGATGTTGGAAGCGCCGTTCAACGGCCGGCCCAAAGTGGTCACGCGGCTCAATCATCGGTTTTCAAAAATTGACTGGGGCGAAACTCGCAACGTGGCGTTGGTTCGCGAATACGAAAGTAGCCGCAACTGGCATCGCACGTGGCTGGTGGATCCGGATAACCCGGACATTCCTGACCGCCTCCTGTGGAACCACGCCGTCGCTGAGCGTTACGAGCATCCGGGCCATCCGTTGATGCGGCAGTTGCTTAACGGCAAGCGTGCGATGCGGGTACATAATCGGTCGATTTATCTCAATGGCAATGGCGCTTCGCCCGAGGGCGACCGACCTTTTCTCGACAAGCTGAATCTCAGCACCTTCGACCGTGTGGCACTCTTCAAATGTGGGGAGGACAGCTACGAGGCGGTCGTGGCGTTGCTCAATGACGAAGGCACGGAATTTGTGACGCGCCACGAAACGCCCGAGGCGCACCCGAATTATTTCAGGCGAATCGTGGGTGATCCCGAACGTGCACCGCTCACGGTATTCAAGGATCCCGCCGAATCGTTGCGCGAAGTTAAAAAACGGCTGCTCACTTACACGCGCGAAGATGGCGTGAAACTTTCGTGTTTGTTGCATTTGCCGCCGAACTATGATTTGGATGATCCGGATCGGCCGGTGTTGCCAACGATTTTGTGGGCGTACCCACGCGAATTTGCAGGCGGCGCGGTAGCTGGGCAAGTGGCTAACTCGCCGCATCGGTTCACCAGCTTTGCCGGTGCCTCGCCTCGCTTCCTTGCGCTGGAAGGCTACGCGGTGCTCGATCAAGTGGCGATGCCCGTGGTGGGCGAGGCCGGTGCGGTTGGCGCGGCGAACGACACTTTTGTGGAACAAATTGTCGCCAACGCCGAGGCTGCGATCGCGGCTGTGGTGGACATGGGCGTGTGCGACGAACGCCGAGTGGGTGTGGGCGGGCACAGCTACGGCGCGTTTATGGCGGTAATGCTACTGGCCAACAGCGATCTGTTCCGCGCCGGCGTGGCTCGCAGTGGCGCGTACAACCGAACGTTGACGCCGTTCGGATTTCAAAATGAACGCCGCACTTTATGGCAAGCGCCACAGGTTTATTTGGAAATGTCGCCTCTGCTCGCTGTACCGAAAATCCGCGATCCGTTGCTTTTAATTCACGGGGAAAAAGACAACAACCCCGCCACCACGCCGGAGCAAAGCAAACGGCTGTACCACGCCATTAAGGGCAACGGCGGCAAGGCGCGCATTGTGATGCTGCCGCACGAGTCGCACACCTATCGCGCCAGAGAAAGCGTGGGCCACACGCTGGCCGAGATGGTGGCGTGGTTCGATAAACACGTGAAGGGTGAAGGCGAAAGTTCCGAGGAGGGGGAGAAGTAATCAGCTAATCAACCCCGTCAATTTTTTCAACAATGGCGGGATGGCTTGGTAGGGGTTTTCGGCGGCTTCAAATTCCAGGGCAACATAGCCTTGGTATTTTGATTTTTTCAGTAGGCTGATAAATCGTGGGAGATCGGCGGGGACTTTTTTTCCGGCTTTTTTGATTTCCACTTTGAGTTGCACGTTCACTGCGTAAGGCGCGGCGGCGGCGAAATCTTCGTAGGGATTGGCGGTGCGGAAGTTGCCGCTGTCTAGGTTCACACCAAACCACGGGTGATCCACGGCCCTCACGAAACTGATGAGGCTTTTGGCGTCGCCGATGCTGTCGTGGTTTTCGATACCGAGAAAGATACCGTGTTTGGCGGCGTAATCGCAGCATTCGCGCAGGCATTCGATGGCCCATTGATCGGCTTGGGCGCGAGTGACGCCTTTGGCTTCGCGTCCGGCAAACACGCGAATGTGCGGCGCGCCGAGCACTGCGGCGTGGTCAATCCATTGTTTTACGTAGGCGATTTGCGCGGTGCGCGCGTCGCCTTTGGGCAGGGAAAAATTATTGCCGACGGCCGTGCCGCTGATTTCCAACCCGCGCAGAAACGCGCGCCGCCGCAGAGCCACGAGATAATCACGCGTGACGGGTTTTTTGAAAAAATAACTAGTCAACTCCGTGCCATCACAACCGTGGTCGGCACAGAAATCGATAAAGCGATGCATATCCATCGCGTTCTTTTCCACCTCACGTGTGCCGGTTTTTTGATCGGAAAAAAAAGTACGAAACGAATACGCGGCTAGGCTTAGCCGGAGCTTAGTCGTGCCGTGGCGTTTAAATGGTTCCGCCGCAAAGGACGCGCTGGCGAGGGCAGTGGAGGCAAGAAAGCTGCGCCGTGAAAAATCCATCGGATTATTCGCAGCCGCAATTGCCGAAGCCGTCACTGCAGAAATCGAAATCTTCGGACTGCGGCACGCGGCCGACTTCGAAGGTTTTGGCAATGACTTGATGAATGCGATCCTGCACTTGTTGCACTTCCTCCTGGGCCTCAAGGAATTGGGTGGCCACGGGATTGGCCATAAACTCGTCGCGCAGTTTTTCGAATCCGGCAATTTCTTCGTCGCTGATTTCTCCGCCGGCTTGTTGCTTTTGCTGCAGCAACGCGCCGCGCTCATTGAGCATACTGTACTCGTACTTGAGTTTTTCGTCGTTAATGAAGGCGTCAATTTTTTTGTATAACTCGGCGAAGCCATCCTGACTCACAATGGCTTCGCAAAGGTGATTGGTGCCCTTGGCGATGGGCTTGAGGTCGAGGCAGGTTTGCGGCTCGGGGGCTTCGGTGGGTTGAGTTTCAGTTTCCATAATTAGACCTTCATAATTTCATCTTCCTTGTGGGAGAGGTGGCCGTCGATTTTTTTGATGAAATCATCGGTAAGCTTTTGCACTTCCTTTTCGGCATGGGAAAGATCGTCTTCGGTGATGTCTCCTTTTTTCTGCTCGTCTTTTAGTCCTTGAAGCGTGTCGCGGCGCACGTGACGAATTGCGACACGGGCGTCCTCGGTCATTTTCTTGATAGACTTTACAAATTCTAAGCGACGCTCCTTGCTCAGCTCCGGCAATGTGATGCGAATAATTTTGCCGTCGATGGAAGGATTGAAACCAAGGTTGGCGGCTTGGATGGCTTTGTCGATGGGATGGACAGTGGAAGCGTCCCATGGTTGGATGACGATCATCCGCGTCTCCGGCGTGGTGATGGCGGCCAGCTCGCGCAGGCGCATTTGGCTGCCCTCATAGGCTTCCACGAGAATGTTTTCCACAAGTGCGGGCGAGGCTTTGCCGGTGCGCACGCCGGAGAATTCGTGTTGCACCACTTCTTCGGTCTTCTGCATTTTTTCCTCAGCAGTGAGGAGAGCGTCATCAACTGGCATACGCCCAGTCTAAGCCCGCACGCGGTGCGGGGGAAGAGTAAATTGCGGGCTTGGCTAAGCGTGGACGAGGGTGCCGATTTTTTTACCCAGGACGACGTTGCGGATGTTGTGGGGCTTGAAGAGGTCGAAGACGATGATGGGCATATTGTTGTCGAGGCACAGGGAGAAGGCGGCGGAATCCATAATGCGCAGTTGTTTTTGAAGGGCTTCAAGGTAGGTGATTTCCTTGAAGCGTTTGGCTTTGGGATTCTTTTCGGGGTCGCAGTCGTAAATACCGTCGACTTGGGTGGCTTTGAGGATGATGTCGGCACCTATTTCGTTGGCACGCAGGGCGGCGGCGGTGTCGGTGGAAAAATAGGGGTTGCCGGTGCCGCCGCCAAAGATAACGACGCGGCCCTTCTCGAGGTGGCGCACGGCGCGTCGGCTAATGAAAGGCTCGGCCACTTCGCTCATCTCGATGGCAGTTTGCACGCGGGTTTCCACATTGTGATGTTCGAGAGAATTTTGCAGGGCGAGGGCGTTGATGATGGTGGCGAGCATGCCCATATAATCGCCGGTGGCGCGGTCGATGCCGTGGTCGGCGCCTTCGAGTCCTCGGAAGATGTTGCCACCGCCAACGACGATGACGACTTCGACGCCCAGCTCACGCAGCTCGGCGATTTGGCGGGCCATACTGGCGACGGTCTCGGGGCAGATGCCAAAGCCTCGATCTCCGCCGAGGGCTTCGCCAGAAAGTTTGAGGAGGATGCGTTTGTATTTGGGCTTGGGTTTGGCTGATTTTGTCACCGGAGATGGTTTACCCGCGAACGGCTCGCGCGTCAATGGATTGCACAAAGAAAACGCCCGCGGTGAAGCGGGCGTTTGGTGAGAAGATGAGTTATTCCTGCGTCTCGCCGACTTGATAGCGGAGGAAGGCGTCCACGGTGATCGTGTCGTCCAGCGCTTTGGCGGTGGTGGCGATGTGATCTTTCACGGCGAGGTCGCCTTGTTTCACAAACGCTTGATCCACGAGGCAGACGGTGGAGAAATGTTTTTCCAGTTTGCCTTCCACAATTTTTTCAATCGCTTGCGCGGGCTTATCCTTGAACTGTTCGGCGGCGATTTCCTTTTCTTTCGCGATCAGCTCCGGATCAATGCTGGTGCGATCGATCGCTTCGGGACTGGCCGCAGCGATTTGCAGCGTAATGTCGCGCAGTAACGATTTGAAATCTTCGCTCTCGGCTGTGGCTTCCTTGCCAGTGCTCACTTGGACGAGTACGCCGACTTTCGCGCCGTGATGAATGTACGCAGCGACTGCGCCATGGTCTGCCACCTCTAGGAGGCCGAAGCGCTGGATGACGATATTCTCGCCCACCTCGGCGACGGCGGTGGTGCGGCGTGCTTCGAGGTCGGTGTTGGGGTCTTCGAGCAACGATTGTGCAAAACCGCCGCAGAGATTCTGGAAGGACTCATTTTTACCAACGAAATCCGTTTCGCAATTCACCTCCAACAAAATACCGGCCTTGGCGCCGGGCAAAATGTGATGGGAGATGATGCCTTCGGACGTGGCGCGAGTGGCTTTTTTCTCGGCGGTGGCGGTGCCTTTTTTGCGGAGCCAATCCACGGCAGCATCGTGATCACCGCCGCTTTCGGTAAGCGCCTTTTTGCAATCCATCATGCCCGCGCTGGTTTGTTGTCGGAGTTTACTAATTTGGGCTACGGTAACTTCAGCCATATTTTTAATTTCTTGGGTACTAACTGTTAATAATGCAAATGGGTTGCGATTGGAGTCGCTGCCAAAATTGGGA
>JAPKEI010000376.1 GCA_028872685.1 Verrucomicrobiota bacterium
TTTTCCTCGGCGTGCGCGCCGAGAGCCAATAAAAGTGTGAGTGCGATGATTTGTTTTTTCATATCGGTTACTTCAGTTCTTTGATGAACACATTGCGCCAAGAGATTTCGCCGCCGTGGGTTTGCAATTGAATCGGCCCGCGCTTGGGCATGCCGCCCTTGCGGTTAAAATAATTTTCCATCTTCGCGTTGTCCACCACCAGTTTGCCGTTGAGATGCACGGTCACCATTTCGCCGACCAACCGAATACGAAAGCTGTTCCATTCGCCAAACGGTTTGTCCGCCAGCACCAGCGGGTCTTTGCCCTTCGCGCCCTTGCTGTTATTCCACAAGCCGCCCGAGCCTTTGTCTCCGCCGATTTTGAATTTTTTTTCGTCCGTGTAATCCCAAATCTGCACCTGCGGCACGCCGCGCAGATAAATCCCGCTGTCGGCCTTGGCCACGGTTTTGTAATCCACCCACAACTCGAAGTTGCCGTAGTTTTTTTCCGTGGTGAGATACATCCCGTGACCATCATTGATGAGAATGCCGCCCTTCACGCTCCAATGCTGATGAATGTCTTTAACGCTCTTTGCCTTTTTCTCAGCAAATGCTTTTTTGTCCATCGCCATCCACTTGGCGGGGTCCTCCGTCTTGACCCCCCACCAGCCAGTGAGATCCTTGCCATTAAAAAGCGCCTTGAAGCCCTTCGGCGGATAATTGAGATCGCCTGCCGAAACAGTAAGCGCCGCGATGAGTAAAACCGGAATAAGTCGGATAATTTTCATGTGATGTAATGTTTGGAACGCGCCAATGATGCCTCTCCGTCACCCGATTGCAAGTGTTAAGGCAGCCCTTTCTTTACCCAAGCTTCGGCAAACTTGCCGCCGCGATCGCTTGCCCGTGGCGTTTTTCCATTTCGTCAGGGATATGGAACTTAATGCGCGCTGCCAACTCAGGGAATTCCGCCGTCATCACTTCTTTGGAGCGTTCGATGATGTGTTCCCCGCCGAGGCCGGAAGTTACGCGGCCGAGCAGCAGCACATACTCAAAATCATAAAACTCCGCGTAATGCGCAAGGGAGTAGCCGAGGTAAATACCAATGGCATCGTAAATTTTCAATGCCCGCGCGTCACCTTCCTCCATTCGCTGCTGCACGACCTTTAATTGCTCGGGCAACCCAAGGCTTGCATCATACTCAATACCCGAAGCGGGTAGCAAACGGCCCACTGCTTGTTGCGAAAAATACTGCGCGCCGCAGCCAAGATCGCAGCTCCATTCATCGGCCGGCGCTTCCGGATGCAAATCGATCGGCGCAAACGCCAGCTCACTGAGCCAGGTGGTAAGGTTGCCCTCCATATCAATGTAACCGCCGCCTTGGCTCGTGCCCATCGCAATGCCGAGCACTCCGTTTTGGCCGATCGCCATCGAGCCCGCCAACGCGGTCACTTCGCCATCGTTAATGACTTCCAATGGTGCGTTCCATTCATCGGCAATGCGCAGAAACATCCCGCGCACTTTCTCCTCAAAATCCTTCGGTCCCACACCGCGAAAGAGTGACGCCCACGTCACGCGATTGTGCGAGTAACAACCCGCCGCGCTACCGCCTATGGCATCCACGCGGGGCAAATGCTTCGCTGCGCGCTTGAGCGAATCCATAATGCCCGCATAATGATAATCCGGATCCTCCTGAAAATATGGATCCCACACAATCTCCTCGCTAAACTTCACCTCACCATCGATCACCGCCGCCGCCTTGCGATCGCTGCCGCCTAAATCAAAACCAATTCGGCACCCATCAAGATTCCGCCCAATCGGCCGCGACTGAATATTCTCCGCCGGCAATGAATCGCACGCGATCACTTCAATCGCGCGCCCGTTATTTTTCACTCCAATGACGTCATCATCAAATTTGCCGAACACATTAGACTGATAATAATCCTGTAACCGCGCCACATAGCTCTCCGCGCCGCACAAATGAATTCGCCAGCCGCCGCGCTGCCACAGCAAAAATTTCACCAACCGCTCCAAATGCCGAAAATTATTTTCCGCCAATGCGTGGCCCTCAGCAAATAACACCGTCCGCGTGTGAAACACCGACCCATCCGCCTGTTCCAGCGCAATGCCGGTTTCTACCGGCGCGCCGCTGTCACGCGCCGCTGCTTCAAAAGCGCGATTAGCCAGCACTGCTGGACGAAAGGTAGGGTGCAGTTCAGGAACAAACTTCGGCTCAGGTAATAAATTCACTTCACTCATTTTTTGGGGCGCGTATTCTCTGTTGTTTCGCCAGCCAATGCAAGGCCGCGGCGGGGATTATCTCGTGTCCGCCCTGAAAAATTGTCACCCGCGCTGTGCCCGATTGCCGCCGGAACAACACGCGCTTTGCGCCGTAGGTTTTGTCGGCCGGAACTGTGTCGGTAATCGATTGGGGCACTTTGGCGGTGCGAACGAATGCCGAAATCTGTTTTGTGCTCAATCGATCTTTCGCCGCCGCCAACAAATTAAACGCCTCTAGCGAATGACTGATCGGCACACTGCCGTTGTGCCCGTCGGTGATGCCCGCGTTGAT
>JAPKEI010000043.1 GCA_028872685.1 Verrucomicrobiota bacterium
ACCGATTGGGACACCGCACCGCCCAAGCCCGCGTGGACCACTCAAGTCGGCGGCGGCCACGCCTCAATGACCGTCGCCCGCGGCCGCCTCTTCACACTCGAGCAATGGGCCGAGGGCGAAGTGGTCACCTGCTATAATCTCGTCGATGGGCGCGGCTTGTGGCGGCGTACATACGCTGGAAAGTTCAACGACAAATCCGCGATGGGCGGCGTGGGGCCGCGCGCCACGCCTACGTACGATGACGGCCGCTTGTACACGATCGGTGCCGAAGGCCAACTCCATTGCCTCAACGCCGACACCGGCAAAGTGATTTGGCACAAAAATATTTACGTCGCCTTCGGCACACGCAACCTCCCCTTCGGCACTTGCGCCTCACCGTGGGTGGCTGGTGAAAAACTCATCATCACCGCCGGTGCCCGCGCGGGCTCGGCCAAGCACACAGTGTTTGCGTTGGACAAAATGACTGGCGAAGTATTGTGGCGTTCCGCAGCCGAAAATCAGGCGTACATGTCGCCCTTCACCACTACGCTCGCTGGCCGCGAACAAATCCTGCTCTGCGCTGGTCGCGCGATTCAAGGACTCTCGCTGGAGGACGGCAAAATTCTGTGGTCTGTAAAATGGACTGTGAGCTATGACAACAACATCGCCCAACCCATCGTAGTCGACGACACGCACATTTTTATCAGTGCCGGCTATGGAGCCGGTTGCGGCCTCATCGAAATAAAAAAGACCGCCGGCCAATTTTCCGCTAATCTCGTTTGGGAAAATAAAAATCTGAAAAATAAATTCACCAGTTCCGTGCTGCACGAAGGCTACCTTTACGGGCTCGATGATGGCAACTCGGACAACGCCGCATACCTCGTCTGCATTAATGCCCAAACCGGCGAAGAAAAATGGCGCGGCGAAAACTACGGCCACGGCCAAATCCTCCTAGCGCAAAGCCACCTCATCATCCAATGCGAAAACGGCGATCTCGCCCTGGCCAAGGCCACCCCCGAATCCCATCAACAAATCGCCCGCCTCCCCGCCCTCCCCGGCAAAACCTGGAACAACCCTGCCCTCGCCAACGGCCGCCTCTACCTCCGCAACGACCAAAAAATGATTTGCTACGACATTCGCCCCGGCTCTGCCGCCGGCTCCGTCACACTAAACCCTAGCACCGGCGAGGCCCTTTCCGTGTTGGCAGCAGCGTTTTTTTTATTAAACGGCTTGGGCTGCATTGGGCTTGGGTGTTTTGTGCGGCCGACAAGCGAATGAATTACCACTATTTCTAACGGCTCCGCCACAACACACCAGTTGAATTCTCCAAGCGCCAATCACCGCGAGTGATGGTAAGGCGGATTCCTCTTTCTTGCCGTACGGAAAACACTTCGACACCACTGTCACGCAGGCGTTTTAGCAACTCGGCTGAAGCACGGTCAGCGATTGGATATTTACTGTCGTGGATAATAATCACCCGTGGCTGGATGAATCGCAGCAAACCGACATTCAGCGGTTCACCGTAGCTGGGAATAGCGGCGACCACGATGTCTGCCCGTAAATTGGATCCGCGGGCAATCATCGCTTGGCAGCCGTCCGGGCCAATGTCGGAGAGGAGCAACACTCGGACGCCGTTGAATTCGCCGCGCAGTACGAGGGCGTCGTCGGTGCTCTTGGGAAAATCATCGGCGGGTGCCGGATGCAAAACTTTCCACGGCCCAAGTGTGTCCCCGGCGGATACGGTGTGTTGCAATTTCCCGCGTTGCGCTAATTCAGCCAGAACTATTTTCTGAAATGGTGAGGATGATTTTGCGTGGCTCAAATACACGCGTTCCAACGGCTGCGCGGCCAGTAAATTGGTGAATCCGCCTATGTGATGGCCGATGCCGTGGGTGAGCGCCACCGCGTGCAGGGCATCCACGCCGCGTGTTTGCAAATGGCGCTGCACGGTGTACTCGACCGCCATCGCGTCGCCAGTGTCGATAAGTAAACCGGATGTCTGCGCGCTTGCCTCCACGTGAATCATCGGGCCTTCCGGCAACATTGTGAGCCGTAATTCCTGTCGATCGATTTGCCAATTGGCCAATAACAAAACTACAAATACGCCGCCGCCGCCCAAGGCCCAGCGGCGCACGTTGGGTTTGAAAAACCAACCCGTGCCCACGCCGAAAAGTACCGCGTACCAGCCGGCCATCATCCACGGCGCGGGCGCGCGTACGTATTGCCACGCGCCGGGGAGGTCGGCCGTCCATTGGCTGATGGCCATCATACAGGTCATAAAAAACCACGCCGAATGATTGAACAAAATCGTGAGCGGCTCCAGCCAGTCGCCACAAATAAAACTCGCCATACAGCTCGCCAACGCCAACGTGCCGCACGCCACCACCGGCACATTGGCTAGCAATGCCACTGGGTTAAACAAATGAAAGTAATGCGCGATGAGCGGCAACGAAGCGAGCCACGCGCAAAAGGAAACGGCGATCGCACCCACCAGCCAATACGAGGGTTCCAGCATCCAGCGCCTCCAGCGCGACCACAGTTCGCGTGGCAGGAATGGATCCGGCCGCACGCCCGTTTGCAGACGCTCCACAATGGGCGGCATTACCAACGCAAGGCTGAACACCACGGCGAAGGAAAGCTGAAAGCTCGCACGGAAGAGCTGTTGCGGATCCCACAGCAAAATCAGGAACGCCGCCATCCCGAGGGAGTTCAAAATATTGACCGGCCGCTTGAGCGACCACGCGGCGAGAATGAGCGTCATCATCACCGTGGCCCGCACGGCGGAGGGTTGCCAGCCGGTGGCCGCGGTGTAAAACCACAGCAACGGAATCGCCACCACCCCCACCCAACCGCGCGGCACGCGCACCACGCGCAGAAGGATCACAAAAATTCCCGCCACCAATCCAATGTGCAAACCGCTGATCGCAAAAAAATGCATCGTGCCCGAGCGCATAAAGGGCGCAGCAACTTCTCCTGTGAGTGCCGTACGCCAACCGAGGCTCATTGCCCACAGCAACTCCAGCGCTTCATCTTGTTCCGGTAAACCTCGACTGAGGTTGTGCCGCGCCCACGCACGAAAGCGATCTGCCAAGGGCCGACGCGGCGGGGAAGTTTGCGGGATGAGTTTCCAGCGGGTGAGTTTGTCGGTATTCAGTTCAAAATAAATGCCGCGCCGCCGCAGGCTTTCCCGGTGGTCGTACAACCCCAGTGCCTTCGCGTGATCGGGCTGGATGAGCAAGCCGTCTACCTCCACGATTTGCCCGGCATAAAAATCTTCGCCCAGTTGATTGGTGGTCGTTACCATCACCGTGCCGTGGGCGGGTTGGTTTTGGCCACGGCGCGTAATGCTCTCGGCGCGAATACGCAGCGAGGTTCGCTCCACCACGCCCGCACGGCGACTGGTCGGCGTAGCCGCCAATTCGCCGCGCAGCGTGACAATCGCACCACCCTCCGGAATGTGATGCCGCAGATCATTCGGTGAAATGGGCGAGGTCTGCCGCGCGTAGTCCGCCCAACCCGTCAGCACAATCGTGGCAATTAAGGCCACTTGCCGCACGGCATCCGCCACGCCGGAGGCCATACCGAGGCGGTCACTGAGGAAGCCCATGTGAACCGACACCGCCCCATCGCAGCGTTGGCCCAGCCACACGGCGGCCAGCGCCACACCCGCTGAGAACAATGCCAGCACCAGCACCCATTCAGACGAAAGCACAATCCATTCGCCCATCAGCACTCCCGCCATAAACAACGCGGCGATGATGAGCATTGGGAATTTCACAACGGATTTTTAACACACACCGCAGAGTTGGCAAGGCGAGGGAATTTGCGTAGCGTGCCCCGATGCTTAAGTTGGGAGTCAACATCGACCACGTCGCGACGCTGCGCGAGGCGCGTTATCGCGGCCAGCAAGGACAAAGCCGTGGCGAGCCTTCGCCTGTGGACGCCGCCATCGCCGCTGAGGCCGCGGGCGCGCACGGCATCACGGCGCATTTACGCGAAGATCGCCGCCATATTTTGGATGCCGACATCGCCGCGCTGCGCAAGGCGGTGAACGTGCGGTTCAATTTCGAATTGGCCAATACCGCCGAGATGGTGCGCATCGCTTTGCGCACCAAACCAGAAATTGTGTGTCTCGTACCGGAGAAACGCGAAGAGGTCACCACCGAAGGCGGACTGGATGTGGCCGGACAATTACCCACGCTCAAGCGCACTTGCAAAAAAATGGCGAAAGCCGGCATTGAAGTCAGTTTGTTTATCAATCCTGACGCCAAACAAGTGGATGCCTCCGCGCGATCAGGCGCGCAATTTATCGAGCTGCACACCGGCCAATTTGGCGAGCACTTCGGCAATGCCCGCACCCGCCAGCGGGAACTCAACCGCCTCATCGCCGCCGCCGAGCACGCGCACAGCCTCGGCCTGCGTGTGAATGCGGGGCACGGGCTCAATTACGAAAATCTGACCACCCTCCACGCCGTTCCACATTTGGAGGAGTTGAACATCGGCCACTGCATCATCAGCCACGCCGTGAGCGTGGGCTTGCCACGAGCGGTGAAAGAAATGCTGCGGCTAATGAAAGGCTATCGCGGATGATTTTTGGCACCGGTATCGACATCGTGGAAACAGAACGCATCCGCGAAATTTACAAGCGCTGGCACAAGCGGTTTTTGAATCGTGTGCTGCGCGAGGAGGAAATTAAATACTGCCTTTCGCAAAGCGACCCCGCCCAATGCATCGCCGCGCGCTTCGCCGGCAAGGAAGCGATCAGCAAAGCCTTCGGCACCGGCATCGGCGCACAACTCGGCTGGCACGACATCGAAATCGTTCACCAACCCAAAGGCCGCCCGACGGTGAAATTGCACAGACGCGGAAAAATTCTGTTACTCGAACAAGGCGGCAAGAGCGTCCACGTCAGCCTCAGCCACAACGGCGGCCAAGCAGCGGCAATGGCGGTGTTGGAGGGATAATCGATTAAGCCTCGTGCAGTGCGGCGATGACATGGCGGAGCATTGCGGTGATGAATTGTTGGCGGCTTTCGTCTTCTACTTTTCCCCCATCAATGTCGGTGAGATAAAAGCTGTCGTTGGCGCCGCCTTTTTCGGTATTGATTCGGGCGAGTTCGATGGTGAGACCAAGGGCGTTGAGGGTGTGGGTGACGGCGTAGAGGAGGCCCACGTGATCCTCGGCTTCGAGATCGAGTACGGTGAATTCGGCGCTGGAGCGGTTGTCAAAATGGATGGCGGTGGGGATGTGTTCGCCGGTGAGCGAGGTGTATTCGATGCCGGAATCAGGAAGCTCCCCGAGGTCGAGATCGGGATCCTCGTGCGCGGCGAGGGCGGGCTTGAGGCGTTCGGTGAATTGCGCGCGCTGCTCGCCGGTGGGCAGCTGACCGGTGCGGGCGTCGGTGAGGTGGAAATGATCGAGCACCATCGAGTCGCCACGCGTGAAAATTTGCGCGCTTAAAATATTCAACCCGCACTGGGCGAGCACGCCGGTGATGCGGCTGAAAAGTCCGGGGCGATCCCACGTGCAAATACTGGCCACGGCATAGCCACGATCGCGGTCGCGCTGCCATTCCACGGCGGGCTCAAGCATTCGATCATCAAAGGTGATTTGCAGCCGGATGAATTTATGCACCAACCCGATGTCCTCGGCGATCTCATCGGCAGGCAAAGCGCGGAAATAACGCATCGGCAGTTGCTCAAAGTGCGCTGTGATTTCCTCGGCGGGTACTTGGGCGCCAAGAAGCTTGGTGACTTCGGCCTCAATCTCGGCGCGTTCCTCTTCCTCCGCGCGCACGGCCACGGGGCCTTCGCGGAAGAGCGCGCGTGTTTTCCAAAACAAACTCCACTGCGAAGTATCCTTAAAGCCATTCCACAAATCATCGCTCGTGCCCAGCGAATCGGCCAGCGTGTGCAGCATCAACAGGTTCAGGTTTTCTTCCGTCTCCATTTCCTCAGCAAACTGCTCGACCACCTGCGGGTCCTCCAAATCACGCCGCTGTGCCACCTGCACCATTGTGAGATGATGCCGAATGATAAGCTGCAAACTATCGGCCGCCACTTCATCGAGGCCGATGCGATCAGCCACGTGCTCGGCCACGCGTGCCCCTTCGCGTTCGTGACGGTCGCTCTCAATACCCTTGCCCGAGTCGTGCAGCAACAACGCGAGATACAGCGTGGACGGTCGCTCAATTTCCTCAAACACTTCGTGGTAGCGCCGATAATCCGGCCACGTTTCCTCCCACAAGCCGTCGAGTTTTTCAAGGCACACCAGCGTGTGCTCGTCCACGGTGTATTGATGATAAAACTCGTGCTGCACAAGACATGTCAGCCGGCCAAACTCCGGCAGAAATTTGCCCAACAAATCCAGCTCGTGCATCCGGCGCAAAATACGACCGACCGCGCCAGGATGATTGAGGATTTCTAGAAACGTCTCGTGCACGTGTGGGTCCTCCCGAAAGGCGCGATCCACCAGCCACACCTGTTGGCGGATGATTTGCGCGAGATCCGGATGCAACCGCAGGCTGTGGCGTTGCATCAGCAAAAACACGCGCATCAATTTGCGCGGTTGATCGCGAAACACACGGCGGTTGGTGGTGTTGATCGCGCCGTCCTCGATCGTAAACCCATCAATCACCTGTTCCTTGCGGCCACTCACCCAACGGCCGAGTGCCTGTTGCCAAGCCGGACGCGGCACGAGCGCGAGGCGTTGTTCGATAGCCCGCACGGTAAGATCGATGTGGCGCGCGTGCTTATAATAATCCCCCATAAACGCCTCCAACCGCTTGGCGGGCGAGCGGTTGGTGTAGCCCAGCTGCCACGCCACCTTCGGTTGCACGGCTTTGGTGAGCACCTCCACGGGGCGATCCATCTGATAATGCAGCTCATTACGCGCGCGCAGCAGGAAAGAATACGCCGCCTCCAGCCGTTCCGCCTCGGCTTTGGTCACCACCTGACGCGCCTCCAAATCCTCCATCATCCGGGACCCCTCGCGGAAGTGCATCATCCAATGCAGATTTTGATAATCGCGCAGGCCGCCGCATCCGTTTTTGATGTTCGGCTCCTGCATCGTCACCGCGTTTCCGTGCTTGGCTCGCCGCCCCGCTTGATCCTCCAACCGCGCCACGATGTAATCCGCCACGTACGGTTTCACACATTTGGTATGCACGGCGTGCTCCATTTTTTTAAACAATGATTCATCCCCAGTCACGCGGCGCGATTCGATCAGCGCCGTTTTACTTTGCATGTCTTTGTTCGCCTCCTCCACGCAATCGCGCACACGCCGCACCGAGTGGCCAATCTTCAGCCCCACATCCCACAATGTATACAACACCGTATCAGTAACACTTTGCAAAAATTCTTCCGGCTTCGGCTTGGCCAGCAGACGATCGTCACATAGAAAAAGAATATCGATGTCGCTTTGCGGATTCAGTTCCGCGCGGCCATAGCCGCCGATGGCCACCACCGCGATGGCCGGTGGCGATTTAAATTTTCCCAAAGGTGCCAGCCCGATGGCCGTATCGATCAAATGCCGGATGAGCGCGTCGATCACCGCTGCCCGCGCGTGGCACACCTCGCGCCCGAGGCCGCCGCCACGATGCAGCTTCTTGAGCCGCGCCGCCTCGTCCTTGAGGAAACGCTTGTAACGCGCCAGCTCCGCCGCCGGTGTCTGGCCTTCCGCCAGCACCAACCGCTCCGCCGCGTGCGCCTCCACTTCATTAATCAACGTCGACACAGCGCGTGGTTACCCCAAAACCGCCCGTGCATACAGTCAAATAAGCCAAGCTTGCTCCGGGGTGCCGTGCGGATTAACGTGCCGCGTGCATCCGGTTGCATTTACGATTAGCGGGTTGACGGTTCATTGGTACGGTATTTTGCTGGCCTCGGGCTTTATGCTGGGATTGTGGACGGCTGGGCGGCGCGGGATGAAGATCGGCCTCAACGCGGAGGATCTCTCCAACCTCGTGCTGTGGATTTTCGTTTGCGGCATTGCCGGTGCCAAGTTGCTGTACGTCATCAACGAAGGCGACACTGGCAAACCACTCAAGGAATTGCTCTTCCAACGCTCCGGCTTGGTGTTCCACGGGGCGCTCATTGGCGCGAGCGCAGCCATCATTATTTTCACGCGCGTGAAAAAAATGCCCGTGTGGGCCACCTTCGATGCCCTCGCGCCGAGCATCGCGCTGGGACACGCCTTCGGGCGGCTGGGCTGTTTTATGACCGGCTGTTGTTATGGAAAAACCTGCGCGTTGCCGTGGGCGGTAACGTTTCCCGATGGCCACCCCACCCATCCCGGCAATGTCCATCCCACTCAAATTTATGAATCGCTGCTAAATTTTTCGCTCTACGCTGGACTGGCGCTTTTATTTCGCAAACGCAAATTCGACGGGCACGTCTTCGCCGCGTATTTGCTCGGATACGCGGTCATTCGCTTTGGCATTGAGTTTTTGCGTGACGACCCACGCGGCAACACGCTGGGCGGTTTGGCTCCGGGTCAACTCATCAGCATCGGCTTGGTCATCGCCGGTGGTATATTGTGGGCCAAGCTGCGAAGCCATCCCTTGAAAGAGGTATGAGCCGCCGCGAAACACTGCGCGTCGAGACCTCGCAACCCAAGGCGCGGCTGGACAAATTTTTGCAGGAGCACTTTCCTGAAACCTCGCGCGGCACATTCCAGCGCCTTATCGAAAACGGTGACGTGCAAGTAGGTGGCGAACAAACCAAAGCCACCCACCACCCGCGCGCGGGCGAAGCGATCACCATCGAATGGCCCGAGCCCATCGCCGCCGAGGCATTGCCAGAAGACATCCCGCTGGAAATCCTTTTTGAGGATAATGATTTGCTCGTGCTCAACAAATCTGCCGGGCTCGTGGTACACCCCGCCGCCGGTCACGACACCGGCACATTGGTGAACGCGCTGCTGCATCATTGCAACGGACAACTCAGCGGAATCGGCGGCGTGGCGCGTCCGGGCATTGTGCATCGACTGGACAAAGACACCAGCGGCTGCATCGTGGTGGCCAAGAACGACACCGCGCACCTCGCGCTCTCCGTGCAGTTTGCCGAACGCACCACCACCAAAATCTATCACGCCCTCGTGTGCGGCCAACCCTCCAAGCCAAAGCACACAGTGAAAGAGCCGTTAGCGCGCCATCCGGTACATCGCAAAAAAATCGCCATCACGCCCAATGGCCGCGAAGCGCACACAGATTTTCGTGTGCTGGAAAAACTCAATCACTCCGCGCTGATGGAATCTACATTGCACACCGGCCGCACACACCAAATCCGCGTGCACCTCCAGCACCTCGGCTGCCCTGTGGTGGGCGATGCCGTCTACGGTGGCCGCCCCGCCCGCGCTTTCACCCAAGCCACCGGCTACACCGCCCCGCGCCAAATGCTGCACGCTTTTTCATTGGGCTTCGATCACCCCTCCAGCAGTAAACGCCTCACGCTGGAATCGCCCTTCCCGGAAGATTTTTCCAAGGCGATGGACTTTTTGAAGATTCGCTAAAACAAGCGAAAATCCTAGTTTTTCTGCTTTTATTGAGTCATCGGGTGCGCTATCCTCCGCGCCCCGTTTATGCCGAAACTGACTGTTAACGACCTGAATTTGCAGGGAAAACGCGTATTTACGCGGGTGGACTACAATGTGCCGATGGAGGAATCCGGCAGCACGATGGTCATCAATGATGACACACGCATCCGCGCCACGTTGCCCACGCTGAAAGCGCTCATTGAAAAAGGCGCGCGCATCGTCCTTGCCGCGCATCTTGGCCGGCCCAAAGGCGAGCGCGTGGCTTCGATGAGCCTACGACCGGTGGCCGATAAACTCGCCGAACTCCTCGAGCAACCCGTGGCATTCGCCGATGATTGCGTGGGTGAGATCGCTCAGGTCGCGATTAACAATTTAGAAAACGGCGAAATCCTGCTGCTGGAAAACGTCCGATACCATTCCTGCGAAGAGGCCAACGGATCCGACTTCGCCGAACAACTCGCGGCCCACGTGGATGTATTTGTAAACGACGCCTTTGGCGCGGCACATCGCGCGCACGCGTCAACAGTGGGAATCGCGGAAGTCATCAACGCGCGCGGCGGCCAATGCGCGGCGGGTTTGTTGATGGAACGCGAACTGCAATTTCTCGGCGAAGAATTGGATGCACCGGACAAGCCTTTCGTGGTCATCCTCGGCGGCGCGAAAGTGTCGGATAAAATCAAAGTCATCGATCGCTTAATCGAAAAGGCCGACACGATTTTGATTGGCGGCGCGATGGCCTACACCTTCAAGCTTGCGCTCGGCAAGTCCGTAGGCAACTCGCTGGTGGAACCGGATAAAGTTGATATCGCCCAAGCCGCACTGGACAAAGCCGCCGACCGCGACGTGGAATTTCTGTTGCCGAACGATAATTTAATTTCACAAATGAATGATGGCGAGTGGGCCAACCCCGTGGTGAACAGTGCCGAGGACATCCCCGATGGCCGCGAAGGCGTGGACATCGGACCCGCCACCGCCGCGCGTTACGCCGAGGCCATCACCGGCGCGAAAACAATTTTGTGGAATGGCCCGATGGGAATTTTTGAGGACGCCCGTTTTGCCAAAGGCACGATGGCCGTAGCCGTAGCCGTGGCGGCCGCCACAGGCGCGGGTGCGGTGAGCATCATCGGCGGCGGCGACAGCGTGAAGGCGCTGAACCAAAACGGTTTGGCCGGACAAGTCACTTTTATGAGCACCGGCGGCGGCGCCAGCCTCGAATTCCTCGAGGGCAACGAATTGCCCGGCGTAGCCGCGCTTTCTGAAAAATAATTTTAACGAATGAATAAAGACCGAAAATTAATTGTCGCAGGAAACTGGAAAATGAAGAAAACCGTGGCCGAAGCCACGGAACTGGTGGACGGCCTCAAGCTCGAACTCGCCAATCAAACAGAAGTGGACGTGGTGCTGTGCCCGCCCTTCACCGCGTTGGAGAGAGTGTCGGTGGCCATTCGCGAAACTCGCATCCGCCTTGGCGCACAAAATATGAGCGAGCAAGATTACGGTGCATTCACCGGCGAGATTGCCGCTGGAATGTTGCGCGAGTTGCTGGTGCACTTTGTGATTCTCGGCCATTCCGAGCGGCGCGCGATCCAAAAGGAAAGCGATGCCCTCGTGAACGCCAAGGCTAAAGCCGCGCTGGCGGCGGGTCTCAAGCCGATTGTTTGCGTGGGCGAAACGCTCGCCCAACGCGAGGCCAACCAAACCGAGGAAGTGGTGGGCGAACAAATTCGCGGCAGCCTTACAGGGTTGACGGATGACCAGTTGCGCGACACCATCATCGCTTACGAGCCCGTGTGGGCAATCGGCACCGGCAAGACCGCCACGACCGAACAGGCGCAAGCCGCGCACGCGTTCATCCGCGGCCAGTTGCCCGCCAGTGTGTCCGCCGAAGTGCGGATCCAATACGGCGGCAGCGTGAAGCCCGACAACGCACGCGAGCTGATGAGCCAACCCGACGTGGACGGCGCACTCGTGGGTGGCGCGTCACTAGAAGCAAAAAGTTTTATTGAAATTATTACCAACACACTCAATTAAGGAAAACCAATGGAAATTCTAGACCTCACCCTCACGATCATTTTATTTTTGCTCGGTCTGTTCCTCATCCTGCTCGTACTCGTGCAGTTGCCAAAAAAAGAAGCCGGCCTCGGCACGGCCTTTGGCGGCGGTACGACCGACGCCCTCTTTGGCGCCGGCGCCGGCAACGTGCTCACCCAGCTCACCAAATATTGCACCTTTCTGTTTCTGGTGCTCTGCCTTGTGCTCGCCATGATGAGCAAGCGCGACAGCGAAACAAACACGGCCAGCACGGATAAAGGCAAAGCAAAGGCACAGAAACCCGTCGCTCCAATTGGCGAAGGCAGCGGAGCCGCGATTCCGCCAAACTCGACCAATGGTGGCAGCACCGTCTTAATTCCTCCCACCGCACCCAACGCGCCCCTCACCAATAATCCTGCACAGCCCTCCACTAATCAACCCACACAACCTTCCACAAACCCGCCAGCCACTGCTCCTGCGACGGGCGATGGTGGAGAAGATAAAAAGTAACTCTACAACCAAAGCCAAGTAGACCAAGGTATAGGTGGTGAACTTCAAACCGCGTCCGGCGAGACGCCTCAGCACGTTTATTTTGCCACGCGTTGTTTGATAGAATCGATGCTGTCGCGTGGGATGGCGTCGATGAGCCGTTGGGTGTAGTCCTCGGTGGGGTTGGCGTAGATGGCTTCGGCACTGCCGTGTTCCACGATTTTTCCGGCGCGCATGACTGCCATGGTGTCCGCCATAAATTTGACAACGCTGAGATCGTGGCTGATGAAAATGTATGTGAGGTTGCGCCGCGCTTGGAGTTCTTTTAATAAATTCAAAACCTGTGCTTGCACGGAGACGTCCATCGCGCTGACGGCTTCATCGCACACAATGAACTCTGGCTCGAGCGACAGGGCACGCGCCACACAGACGCGCTGGCGTTGGCCGCCGGAAAATTCGTGCGGATAACGGCGCAGAAAGTGCGGTTCCAAATCCACCTCCTCCAGCAACGCCG
>JAPKEI010000377.1 GCA_028872685.1 Verrucomicrobiota bacterium
GCGTTTTGATGCGCTTCAACGGAAATCGCTGCGCGGTGGTGCATGTGGCGCGCACAGGCGACCAAAATGCGCTGGAGATTGAGGGTATCGTGAAGGACTACCTCGCGCGCCTCACTCCGCAACTACCCGAAGGCGTGTCCATTGATGTGTGGAACAACCGCGCGGACATCATCAAGAAACGACTCGTCACCCTTAACGACTCGGCGCTCATGGGCATCGGATTCATAATCGTATTACTGGGATTATTCCTGCGACCCGCTGTGGCGCTGTGGGTCTGCGTGGGCGTGCCCGTGGCCTTTATGGGCGCCTTTGCGCTGATGCCATATCTCGGCGTCACCATCAATCTCTTCACGCTGTACGGGTTCCTTCTTGTGCTGGGCATTTTAGTGGATGACGCCATTGTCACCGGCGATTGCATTCATGCCCACCAACAACGCGGTGGCAACGCATTAACCGGAGCCATCAAGGGCACGCAGGAAGTCGCCGTGCCGGTGATCTTCGGCGTGCTTACCACCGCCATCGCCTTTGTGCCGCTGTTGATGGTGGAAGGAAGGCGCGGGCTTATCTTCGCACAAATTCCGTTGGTAGTGATTCCCTGCCTAATATTTTCACTGGTGGAATCAAAATTGATTTTGCCCGCACACCTCAGCCGCCTCTCCACCGGCAAACCCAAGCGCAGCACACTCGGCCCGTTGGCCCGCATGCAACGAGGATGCGCCGATGGTCTTGAGTGGGTCATCGACCATATTTACCGCCCCATCCTCTCGCGTGCCTCTGTACATCGATATGTAACACTCTGTGTTTTTATAGGCGCTGCAACGGTGATATCCTTCTACAGTTTTAGCGGGCGTTTGCAGATGGTTTTCTTTCCGCCCATTGACGCAGAGATTGCCACCACGCGGCTCGTGATGCCGCAGGGTACCGCACATGAGGTCACTGCTGAAAAACTCAAGGTAATGATTGCCGAGGCCAATCAGTTAAAAGCCAAATACACCAGCGCTTTTGACGATCCCGAAACTGGCCAAGTGACGCAACGTAGTCTCATCGGCAACATCATTAGTACCATTGGCGGCCAGAATATAGCCGGCGTGCGCGGGCGCGCAGAGAGTGGCGTGGCTCATCTCGGCGAAGTGCAGATACAAATCATGGCGCCAGAAGATCGCATTCATTTTCATGATGCCAGCTATTTGGATCTCAAAACACGTGATCTTGCCAGTGAATGGCGCAAAAACATCGGCCTCATCGAAGGCGCACAGGAAGTGACCACGCGCGCGGTGATAGGTCGCACGCGTGACCCCGTTGCCATCAAGCTCGCCATGCCAGCGCTGGACACCTCGCTCAAAACCACCGCGGTACTTAGTGAAGTCTCCAGCCAAATCCAAGCCGAGCTGGAAACCTATACGGGCCTGTTCGACATCCACGACACCTTCGAGCGTACCAAGGAGGAAGTACGCCCCACCCTCCGTCCCGATGCCCTCCAGCGTGGACTCACGCGCGCGATGGTGGGTCGGCAGGTGCAAGGCGGTTTTTTTGGCCACGAAGCCCAACGCATCCAGCGCGGGCAAAATGAAGTGCGCGTGATGGTGCGGTATCCCCTCGCCGAACGCGAAGCGTTTGCCAGTCTGGAAAACATGCATATCCTCACGACCGATGGTGCGTCGATGCCGCTCACTGCCGTAGCCGATTTGGAAATGTCCGAGAGCTTTCCCTCCATCCGCCGTACCGACCTGGCCCGCACCCTCTACGTGGTTGCCGATGCCGACAAGTATAACCCCGCGCTTGATCTTGAGAAAATCCGGGTAGACCTCGAGCCCAAGGTCGCAGCACTGGTGGAAGCACACCCTGGCATGAGTTATAGTTTTGATGGCGAAAGCCGCGAACGCGCTGAGTCGTTTGCCGCTCTGCGCATCGGCGGCATCATTGTCCTTCTCGGTATTTACGCTATGCTTGCCATTCCCTTTAAGAGCTACTCACAACCACTCATCGTGATGGCCATTATTCCCTTCAGCATCATGGGCGCGCTGCTGGGTCACATGATTATGGGCGCCACTTTTAGCATCATGAGCGCCTTTGGCCTGCTGGCTATGGCCGGGGTAGTGGTAAATGACAGCCTCGTGATGGTGCACTACATCAACCGCAAACGCGCTGAAGGCTTGCCGATACTCGAAGCGGTACGCAATGCCGGCGGGGCACGCTTCCGGCCAATTTTGCTGACAAGCCTCACCACCTTTGGTGGCATCTTGCCAACCATGTTCGAGAAAAGCACCCAAGCTCAATTCGTAGTTCCCATGGGCATCAGCCTTGCGTGGGGTGTGCTTTTCGCCACCTTCATCACGCTCATCCTTGTGCCCATTTGCTACCTCATTTTAGAAGACATAAAGGGCGCGTTCAGTAATTATTGGAGTTGGCAAACAGGCCGGAAACCGGAGCCGAAAGCGGCATGAGGCTTGTCGCACTTTTTGTTCTCTATTAAACTGCGCCGATGATGTTGGGGGTTTTCGAAATACTGTTTGAATTCATTATTGAAATCATTT
>JAPKEI010000378.1 GCA_028872685.1 Verrucomicrobiota bacterium
CTGCGCGCCAAGCAGCAACTGATGGTGCAAGCTACGTATGCCGACAGCACCACGCGCGATGTTACCGCCCTGTCGAAATATACCTTTGCAGATCCCAAGCTCGTGAAGTTTGAAAATCACATCATCCGTCCCGTGTCCGATGGTGAGACTTCCCTGAAAATTGAGTTTGCCGGTCGCGCGCTGACTTTGCCGGTGAAGGTGGAGAAAGCCACCGAAGAACGGCCCGTACGATTCAGCCTCGACGTGATGCCCACTTTCACTAAAGGCGGCTGCAATTCCGGCGGTTGCCACGGCGCGTCCAGCGGCAAGGATGGTTTTCGGCTGTCACTGTTTGGGTTTGATCCTCGGAGCGATTACCAATCGATCACCCGGGAAAATCTTGGGCGACGCATTAATCTCGCCTTGCCGAACGATAGTTTGTTGCTCGAGAAAGCCACCGGCCGCGTGACGCACACCGGCGGCAAAGTGATTACCGCGGAAAGTTCGCTCTATAAAACGATCGTGCGCTGGCTGGAAACGGGCGCGCCCGATGATCCGGCCGGCACGAAGAAGGTTTTGGATCTCGAGATTTATCCAAAACAATCCGTGCTCGAGGGCGAAGGCACGGAGCAACAAATTATCGTGCGCGCCGTTTACAGCGACGGCTCTATCCGCGATGTCACGCACGAGACAATGTTCATTACCAATAACGATGTCTCCACCAAGGTCGACGGCAAAGGCAAGATGACCGCCGGTCAACGTGGCGAGTCATTCATTATGGCGCGCTACGACCAAATTACCGTGGGCACGCAGGTGCTCGTGATTCCGAAGATGGATAACTTCAAGTTCCCCAAGGAGCTCGAGGCCAATTACATCGACAAGTTCGTACACAATAAGCTTAAGAAAATCCGCATCACGCCTAGCGGCCTTTGCGATGACAATACGTTCATCCGGCGCGCTTATCTTGACGTGATCGGTGGGCTGCCCACCCCCGAGGCGGTCGTGGCTTTTGTGGCCGACAAATCGCCGGCCAAGCGCGAGAAGCTCATTGATGAGTTGATCGCCCGTCCGGAGTTTGTGCGGATTTGGGTAATGAAGTGGGCCGAGCTACTTCAAATCCGCACTCAGAACAACAACTTTTATTACAAGAACGCCGTGCTTTATTTCGAGTGGTTGCGCGATCAGTTCGAACAGAATCAGCCGATGGATAAAATTGTGCGCGAACTGCTCGGCGCGCGCGGCGGCACGTTCAGCAATCCCCCCGGCAATTTTTATCAAGTGGAGCGCGACACGCAAAAGCTCACCGAGAATGCCGCGCAGATTTTCATGGGCATGCGCATCCAATGCGCCCAGTGTCACAACCATCCTTTTGATCGCTGGACGATGGATGATTATTACAGCTTCTCCGCTTTCTTCGCGCAAGTGGGCCGCAAGACCGGCGAGGATAATCGCGAGACCATTATTTACAATCGCCGCAGCGGCGGGGTGCGCCACATAGTGGGCAATCGCGATATGCCGCCCAAATTTCTCGGTGCCGATGGTCCGGAGATTACCAAGGACGCCAATGGAAAAATGCGTTCCGGTTTCCCGTTGAAGAGCGGCGAGGATCGCCGCATCGCCTTGGCCAATTGGCTGGCTTCGCCGAAGAATCCTTTCTTCGCCAAAAATATGGCCAACATCGTGTGGGGCCATTTCATGGGTGTGGGCATCGTGGAACCGGTGGACGACGTGCGCATCAGCAATCCGCCAAGCAATCCAGAGCTGCTCGATGAACTGGGTAAACGCTTCGCGGCGAGTGGCTACAACTTCAAAAAACTTGTGCGCGATATTTGTGTTTCCCGCGCCTACCAGCGCAGCGTGCAAAGTACGGACTCCAACAAAGACGACACGCTGAACTTCGCCAAGAGCAGCATTCGCCGCGTGCGCGCCGAGGTGTTGCTGGACATGATCAGTCAAGTGACTGACACCAAAAACAAATTCCGCGGGCTGCCGCTCGGCTCCAGCGCGGTGGAAATTGTGGACGGCGGCACCAGTACGTTTTTCCTCACCACCTTCGGCCGCGCCACCCGCACCACGGTGTGCTCGTGCGAAGTGGCCCTCGAGCCCAACCTTTCGCAGGCGCTCCATTTGCTCAATGGCGATACCGTCAACAGCAAGCACACACGAGGCGGCGTGGTGCGCAACCTCATTAAAGGAGGCAAAACGCCTTCCGAGATTGTGGACGATCTTTACGTGCGCTGTCTCGCGCGCAAACCCACCGCTCCCGAGAAGGCCAAGTTGATGGTATTTTTCACCGAAGGCCGACCGGAGGAAGAGGTGTTAAACGATTTATTTTGGGCCGTACTGAACTCGAAGGAGTTTATTTTTAATCACTAATCTTGCCGCCCGCCACGCGGGCGCACACAACCAAGGGGGAACTTTTAAACCGATGAATACTCGGAACCTAAAAACCATTGCCTTCGCCGCTGGCCTCGTTGCCGCCGGCGCGGGATTCGCCGCGGACAAAGTCACGTACGAGGACAACATCCTGCCCATCTTCCGCAACAACTG
>JAPKEI010000379.1 GCA_028872685.1 Verrucomicrobiota bacterium
CACCCGATACGGGCCTGACTAACACCAATGGCTTTGAGCGCGTATTGGCCGCCGGCTTGTATCCGCCCAAGCCCTTGATGTCTGATCAGGACTGGGATCTGATTCGGAATTATTATCTAACCAAAGCCCCGCGTGATTTACAGCAGCCGAAAGGCGTGGAGTTTGTCGGTTCACAAAATACATTCGCAGCGGTAATCCCCGACACGCCATTTGATGCAAGCTGCATCGCGGTTCGGGTTGAACCGAAAACCGGTGGCGTGTGGGCAACGCATGATTCCACAAAAACGGTTTACCGGATGACTCCCGAGTTGAACTGGCAAAACCCTCCGCTGAAGCTGGGCGGTTCGCCGGTGGAAATGCGGTTCACATCCGGCGGCATGGTGGGAGCATTGATCGGGAGTTTCATGCCTTCCTTTGAGAAAACCGGCGCGCTAGTGCGTTGGAATGACGGCAACCTGGAAACCTTAGCCACAACGCTTCACCGGCCCACCGATGTGTTGCCCGTGGACTTAAACGGGGACGGCCGGGAAGATTTGGTAGTGTGCGAATACGGCCATTTCACGGGCAGAGTGTTTTGGCTGGAAAACAAGGGCGACACCTTCAAGCACCACACACTGCTCGAAATGCCCGGCTGCCTAAATGCGGCCAGTGCAGATTTCAACGGCGATCAACAGCCGGACTTGGTTATCCTTACCGGACAAGCACGTGAGGCGGTTTATCTTCTACTCAACCTTGGCGACAACCAATTTGCACCCCGTATGTTGCTGGCACGCCAGCCGATGTGGGGACACTCCCATATTGAAGTTGCTGACTTTAATAACGACAAACACCCCGACCTCCTTATCACCAACGGAGACAACGGCGAACTCGACCCCGCTCTTTCGCGCCCTTATCACGGGGTGCGTGTGCATTTGAATGATGGGGAAAACAACTTCACGAAGGAACTGTTTTTTTCACAGCCCGGCGCATACAAAGCCCTTGCACACGACTTCGATCAGGATGGCGACTTGGATATTGCCTCTATCGCATATTTCGCGGATTACAAACTGAATCCCAAAGCAGGATTTATCTATTTGCGACAGGATAAATCCCTGCAATTTTCCGCCCACACACTGCCTGAAGCCGACCGTGGGCGATGGATTACGCTGGACGCCGGCGATTATGACCGCGATCAGGATATCGACCTTGTTCTCGGCGCATACAACATGCCTCAACGGCAAATTCCAGACGCCCTTAAGAAACGCTGGGCCGAAAAACCAACCCCCATTTTGATCCTGAAAAATATCACGAAATAACACTTATCTCCCACAGGTTTTGCTGCTGAATATGTGTTGCATTGACGGTGTCCGATGGGTACCTTTTTAATTCAAATATGAAAGAATTCTTCATACTTTTCCCCGTTTTTACTGCGGTTCTTGCTTTGAACGCCGCCCAGCCCGCTGATGGCACCAAGCCCGTCAGTTATTTCAATCAAATCCGCCCCATCCTGCAGGCCAATTGCCAGGGCTGCCATCAACCAGCCAAGGCCAAGGGCGGTTATGTGATGACGGATTTTGCCGGCCTCTTAAAGGGCGGCGATAATGAAGGCGTGGCGGTCGTGCCGGGCAAGCCGATGGACAGTGCGATGCTGACACTCATTGCTCCCGACAAAGACGGCGAAACGCAAATGCCCAAGGATAAAGAGCCGCTGCACAGCGCCGAAATCGAACTGATCACAAAATGGATTGCCGAAGGCGCGAAGAACGACACGCCCGCCAGCGCACAGCGCAAAGTCGATGCCGAGCATCCGCCGGTGTACACGCTGCCGCCGGTTATCACTTCACTAGATTATTCGCCCGACGGCACACTGCTCGCGGTGGCGGGGTTTCACGAAGTGCTGCTGCACAAGGCCGATGGCTCCGGGCTGGTGGCACGGTTAATCGGATTGAGCGAGCGGATTGAGAGTGTCCGCTTTTCGCCCGATGGCAAATTCCTCGCGGTCACCGGCGGCAATCCCGCGCGCCGGGGCGAAGTGCAGGTTTGGGACGTCGCCAAGCGCAAGCTCGCGCTCTCGCATTCCACCACCTTCGATACCATCTACGGCGCCAGCTGGTCGCCCGATGGTAAGGCAATCGCCTTCGGCTGCGCAGACAACACCGTCCGGGCCATCAACGCCAAAACCGGCGAACAAATTTTCTACCAAGGCGCACACAACGATTGGGTGCTCGGAACGGTGTTCGATGTGAAAGGCGAAAACCTCATCTCCGCCGCACGGGATATGACCGCCAAACTCACGGTTTTTAAATCCTCGCGTTTCGTCGACAACATTACCTCCATCACGCCCAAGGCGCTCAAGGGCGGCATCGCCTCCATCGCACGACATCCCACGCGCGAGAACATCCTCGTGGGCGGAGCGGATGGTGCCCCGCAGATTTACCGCATCTTCCGCCAAACTAAACGCGTGATTGGCGACAACGCCAATCTCATCCGCAAATTCCCCGATATGCCCGGCCGCATTTTCAGCGTGCG
>JAPKEI010000044.1 GCA_028872685.1 Verrucomicrobiota bacterium
CCGCCCAGCAACACCAACAGGAACAGAAAAATGGAATCGGATACACTCATTCGCGCCGCGGTTCCTCCTCGAGATTGGTGACCGTCAATGGATTCGTATGCCAATGGAAAATCAAATCGCCCGTAGTGAAGTGGGAAGCATCCAGCGGTGCAGCGGGCGCGTTGGTGGTTTTCGAAAATTGAATCGCGCGTCGCGCCAATGCCAGCGCCATTGCATCCGCCGGTGCATGGCCCGAGCCGGCCAAACGCACGACGCTAAACACACGCCCACCGAGATTCACCATCACCTGCACCCGCGTGGGCTGCAGCAGCGAGGTGTGATTCCACGTTTTCAGCTTGGGCGATGTGATCAATTTGCGTCCGGCCAAATCGCCCGCTACTTCCAACCGACTCGCCTTGGGCCCTTTCAAGAGCGGTACATTTAATACCATAATTTCCGGCATCGGTTTCACAAACGCATTGGCGCTGTAGCCAATGTTGGTTTTGAGAATCGAGTCGATGGGGACGGTGAGCAAATTGGTGGGATATGGAATTTCAATCTCCGGCGGCTGCCATCGATGCGGCTGATGCGGCAACATTTCCGGCCGCAGCGATGGGCCGGAAAAACCCTTTGGATTAGGCCGCGCAAACGCAGTTGGATCCTCCAGTGCCAAGGATTCCAACAATCCAGCGCTGTTGGTGTTGGCCAGCAAAAGTGATGGGGGATTTTCCGGCCGCGCCGGTGCGTTAGATTGGCGAGAGAGCCACCACAAGCCGCCGCCCTGCAGCACGAACACCACCGCTACCCACCAACCCCAATGAAAGCGCCCCGCGGAGGGCGTGCTGCCGGTGGGGGTGGTCATTGCGTTTTTGCCTCGACGGATGTTTCGAGCAACCCCGGTTGCGTGGCCAGCCACGTTTTGTGAATGCCCACCGCGCGCGCGATTGCGGCCACACGTGTGATAGATTCTTGACTCGCGCGGCGATCGGCCTGCAGCACGAGTAATAAATTAGTGTGCCCAGCCGCCGCGTGCTCCAGCTCTCTCGGCAAATCATTCCATGTCACAGCCACGTTGCGAAAAAATAAATCACCCTTTCGGTTCAACGCCACCACCAGCGTGCCAGAGTAGCCTTCCGGCAGTGCGCCCGCCACTCTTGGCAATTCCACCGCCACACCTGGCGTGAGTAGCAATGCCTTGTTTTGAATCAGATAAAAAAGAAGTAAAAACATCATAGCCGCAATCGGCACGGCGCCGGGCAGTTCACAGCGAAGTTGATGTCGTCGGCGGAATTTCACGGCTGCTTAAATAAATCCGCGTCTTCTGTGGGAGCAGCCGAAGCATCATCGGCTTTCTTTTTGCGACGACCCGGTTTTTCCATTTCACTCACCATCAGCAAGGCGTCGAGCGAAGTTTTTTCCATATCCAAAACAATATCTCCCACCACGGTGACGAGATGGTTGTAGCCCACATAACACGGCACACCCACCGCCAGTCCAAGCGCGAGCGGCATCAACGATAGAGCAAAGTGTGCGTGATGATCAGTGATCACAGCCTCGCCGGTCTTCATAAAACCGAGCACCGAGCCGAGCAACCCGAGCAGCGGTGCCACTTGCCCGAGCGTGGCTAGCACGCCGAGACGTTGTTCCAGCCGAGCGGTTTCCATGCTGCCGGATTGTTGCAACGCTTCCTTCACCTCTTCGCGAGGGCGATTGTGTTGGGTGAGGACGGTCTTCACCAAACGCGCGGCGGGGCTGGGTGTGGCGTCACAAATGTCGATGGCCTCCACCAGGTTTTTCTGGCGGAGCACATTTTTCAGGCCACCAAGGAGGGCGGTGGTATTGATCTGCACGCGATGATACGTGAGGCGTCGCTCCACAAACACCACCGCGCCCAGCGCGCTGGCGGCCAGCAACACCCAAACCATCGATCCCCCCTGCAGCAAAGTCGCAGCAAACATGTCTGTTTGTAAATCAACCGCCCGCCCTAGGTCACGCCAATAACTTCGCCTTGCCGCCGCCGCCTTCCCCAGCCCACTCTCGTGAATGAGCCAACCTGACCAACTTCGCGAACTTTTTCGCATGCAGAAATCCCTCAACGAACGCATCGGCGTGCAAACCGATAGCATGACCGATGAGCAGAAAACCGAGTGGACCCTCAACTATTGCCGCGCGATGGGGCAGGAACTCGCCGAGCTGACCGACAGTGTCCCGTGGAAATGGTGGGCCAAGTACCAAAAGCTCGACGAACAAAATGCGCGCGTGGAGGTGGTCGACCTATTTCACTTTCTCATCAGCCTCGCACAGGTTTTGGGGATGAGCGCAGATGATGTTTATGAAGCGTATTTGAAAAAGAACGAGGTTAACTTCCAACGCCAAGATAGTGGCTACACGGAAAAAGACCACGACGACTCAAAGCATATTTAACCTAAATAGATATGGCTGCCACCCCGCCACCGAAGCATTTGCGTGATGAAGTCGAGAGCGTGCTCATCGGCGAAACCGAAATCGCCGCACGCGTGCGCGAACTGGCGGCGGACATTGAGCGCGACTTCGCCGGAAAGGATTTACTGGTCGTCGCCCTACTCACCGGCACCGTGCCTTTCCTCGCCGATCTCATCCGCCACATCGCGCTGCCGATGCGGCTGGATTTCATGGGCGTTTCCAGTTACGGCAACAACACCGCACCGGGCGAACTGGTCTTCACCAAAGAACTCCGCCTCGAAGCCTGCGACCGCGATGTGCTCCTCGTCGACGACATCCTCGACACCGGCAGAACCCTCCGCGCCGTCATCGACAAACTCAATGCCCTCCAGCCCCGCAGCCTAAAGACCTGCGTGCTGCTCGAGAAAAAATCCCGCCGCACCGAAACCATCCCCGCCGATTACATCGGCTTCGAAGTCCCTGACGAATTCGTAATCGGCTACGGCCTCGACTACGCCGAGCGTTATCGCAACCTGCCGTTTATTGGGGTGTTGAAACCAGAAGTGTATTCGTGAAAATTACAGTAAAATTCTGGTCGTACTTTCGTGACTTGACCGAATGCGATGAAACTTCACTTGAAGTTGGTGAAGGTGAAACTCTCGGCGACGTTCACTCGGAAGTGATGGCGCAATTCCCAAAGCTCTCCGAAATGAAAAACAGCACCCTCAAAGCCGTGGGCGTGGATTATCAAACAGACGATTTTATCGTAAGCGATGGCGATGAAGTGTCGCTATTCCCACCGGTACAAGGCGGATGAAAATGTTTGCCACAAGAGCAAAGGTAGGGCGTGCTATCCGAGCGCGCCAAGGTGGTTTCGGAGAAACCGCCTTACCCTCCACAGTCACCAAATGAAAACCCAACTGACCCTGATCTCCAACCCCATCGCCGAAACCCAACCGGCGATGACTGATGACATGGGCGCGGTGGTGGTATTCCACGGCGTGGTGCGCGGCAAGGAAGAGGGGAAACCCATCCGCGCCATCCACTACGAAGCCAATGAGCCAATGGCGCGGCGGCAGTTTGAATTGATTTTTGAGTCTATTGAACAACAATGGCCGATTGAATCCATCCGCCTCACCCATCGTGTGGACGAGGTTGCGGTGAATGAGGCGTCGTTGTGGGTGGAAGTCACCGCCCCCCACCGTGCCGAAGCCTTCGCGGCGTGCCAGTTTTTGATCGATGAAATGAAGAAGAAAGTTCCAATTTGGAAACGCGCACTAAATTAATTCCACCCCTACGGGACAGTGATCCGAGCCCATCACATCGGGCAAGATAAACGCCTTTTTCAATCGCGGGCGGAGGCTTTTTGAAATCAAAAAATAATCAATCCGCCAGCCGATGTTTCGGGCGCGGGCGTTGAGGCGGTTGCTCCACCACGTGTAATGGCCGCCACCGGTTTCAAATTCACGGAAGGTGTCCACAAAGCCCGCCACTACAAATGTATCGAACCCCGCGCGTTCTTCGGAGGTGAAACCGGCGTTTTTTTTGTTGGCCTTGAAATTTGTTAAATCGATTTCTTTGTGCGACACGTTCAAGTCGCCGCACACAATCACCGGCTTGCGGCGTTCAAGTTTTTTGAGGTACGCAAGAAAAGCACAATCCCATTCCTGCCGATACGGCAAACGCGCAAGGCTGCGTTGCGCATTGGGCACATAAACATTCACCAAAAAGAAATCGTCGTGCTCAGTGGTCAGCACGCGGCCTTCATGGTCGTGGGCGGCTTTGCCGATGCCGCGTGTGATTTTTATGGGCGGCGTTTTGGTGAAGGTCATCACGCCGGCGTAGCCTTTTTTCTCGGCGGGATTCCAGTGGGCTTCGTATGTCTTCGGCCAATCGGGCTCCACTTGTTCGGGCAACGCGCGGCTTTCTTGCACACAGAGGATGTCCGGCCGGGCTTTTTTCAACCAACTGGCGAAGCCTTTTTTCTGCACGGCGCGCAGGCCGTTGACATTCCACGAGAGGATTTTCACTACACCTCTTTCACCACGCCCCAATGCACATCGAGCCGCTTGGTGAGATAAATTTTCACGGCCTTGAGCAAAGCCTTGGCTTCGCATTGTTGACCGGCGGCAACGATTTGTTTGAGCGTCATTCCAGATTTGATGTGAAAACTCTCCTGCGCGATGACCGGCCCTTCGTCCAATTGCATGCTCACGAAATGCGCGGTGACACCAGCGATTTTCACGCCGTGCTCGTACGCCTGTCGATACGCTTGCGGCCCGGGAAAGCTCGGCAGCAGCGAGGGATGAATGTTGATGATTTTGTTTTTGTAACGCCACACAAAATCGGGTGACAAAATTTTCATAAACCGCGCGAGCACTACGAAATCCACTTCGTGCGTTTCCAAAACGCGCAGCGCTTTTTTCTCGGCGCGCGCACGATCGTTCCACGGAATGTGCACGAACGGCAGTTTGTGTTGATGCGCCAGCGATTTGAGGTCGGGCCGATTGCCCAGCATCACCACCGGATTGGCTTGTTTGAGTTGCCCCTTTTGGAAGGCCGCCAGCAACGCCTCGGGACACGCCGACTCGCGCGTGACCATCAACGCCATTCGCTGTTTGCGCCCCGGCTCGGTGAGGCGCAGGCGCATTTCCATTCCTAATTCTTCGCCAAGCGCGTTTAGACCGCGCTTTAATGCCGCTGGTTTCAATTGCCCATCGCGCCACGAAGCTTGGATGGCCATACTGAATTGCCCGCGCGTGACCGCCTCCTCCAGAGCTTCGATGTTGGCTTTCTTCTCGAACAGAAAATTCGTGACGCGCGCGATCACACCGGTCTTGTCCCGGCCGATGACAGTAATGGTAGCGAAGCGCTGCATGTGCGCGCAGCAAAGCAAACCGACCCGCGCATAGCAACCTTTTCGCCTTCCAAATCGTACGCTCACGTACAATTGAGCTTGTTTCCGCCGCTTATAATTGGCATAAAAACCGCACATGAGTGCCGACTCTGCTTCCGAACCCAAATTGAAACTCACCCGCACACAATGGCTGATTTGCTTCATCGCCACACTTGGGTTTCTGTTCGATATTTACGAACTGCTGATGCTGCCGCTCATCGGCAAGGATGCCTTGGGGGATTTGGCGGGGGTGCGGCCGGGCACGCCGGAGTTTACGCATTGGTTTCGGATCATCTTTTTTGTGCCGGCCATTTGCGGCGGCATCTTTGGTTTGCTGGGCGGTTACTTGACTGATCTGTTTGGTCGACGTCGGGTGCTGACTTACAGCATTTTGCTTTATGCAGTAGCAGCATTTTGCGCGGGCTTTTCCACCACGCCGTATCAGTTGCTCTTTTTTCGGTGCCTCGTTTTTATCGGCGTGTGCGTCGAGTTCGTGGCGGCGGTAGCTTGGTTGTCCGAATTATTTCCGGATCGCGTGCAGCGCGAAAAAGTTTTGGGCTACACACAGGCCTTCTCATCCGTGGGCGGCCTTACGGTGGCGATTGTTTACGGCTACCTTTCACAAATCGCCAGCACCGGCGGCGGGCTGCCGGTGATGCCTGATTGGTTTGCCGGTTTGCTTGGACCAATTTCCGATGGCAGCGACACTGCCGTGTGGCGCTACACATTGATGAGTGGATTGATTCCCGCCATCCCGCTGATTCTCATCCGCCCTTTCCTGCCGGAGTCACCCCAATGGCAAAAGAAAAAGGACGCCGGCCAACTCAAACGCCCGAGCTTGGCCGCGTTATTTGCACCGCAATTTAAAAGGACAACGATAATAATTACCCTGCTCTTCGCCTTGGCCTACGGCGGTGCATTCGGCGCGCTGCAACACATGCGCCTCATCCTGCCGAAAGCGCCCGAAGTGGCGGCCGACTCCAACACGGCCAAAACAGAAGCTGTGGAAGCCGCTCAAGCCAAGAATTTGGGCAAAAAGAAAACTGCCATCGCCGGCAAAAAAGCATTCAAAGCCGCCGAGGGCGTGCACGTGGCGCACGTCACCAAAGTGCAGGAAGTCGGTGGACTGTTCGGGCGGGCGCTGATGGCGATGGTCATGGTGATCGTCGTGGCGCGCGGCACGGCCAATATTTTGCCCTTTGTGGGTTGGTCCGTGCTGGCGGTTTTTCTCATCTACGAATCGCTGATGGGCTTTGGCCTGAAATTTACCGACCCCGCCAATCCAGACGCCAGCGTCCTCTACGCCCACTTGATGTGCCTCGGCAAAGGTATTTTGTTTGGCGGCATTATCGGCATCCCCGTTTGGTGGCTCACCACGCGCCTTACGAATTATCTGAAAGACGCCCCGTGCCGATCCGTCCTGCGCGCCTTTCAACTGCCCGGAATTTTTCTGATGCCCCTCATCTTCGGCTTCCTCATCGCCAACAGCCTGTCCAGCGCATACATCGGCGTGTTCATTGCCGGAATGCTCGTCATTGGGCAATTCACCTTTTGGGGCAACATGTTGCCGCGCTATTTCCCCGTGCACCTGCGCGGCACCGGCGAAAGTTTTGCCGCCAATATCGGCGGCCGCCTCATCGGCACCAGCTTCGCCTTTCTTGTGTTCACGGTCACCGACGAAAAATGGCAGGGACTCTTCCCGCAATCCCTCCACGGCACCGACGGCTTCTCAATGCGCGTCGCTTATACAACCGCCGCCATCGGATTTTTCGTCTTCGCCCTAGGCTGGTTCATCGCCGGCAAACTCCCTGATCCGCAATACGGCGATCACGAGGATGAAAAAGAAGATGAGACAAAAACCATAGCCGCCATTGCTGCAGAGGACGAAGAAGAAACCACCGCGCCGGAAGACGCTCCACAGTAAATCAATCCATTCCCGCGAGTTGGGGAAGGTCCACCTTGACGCCGGCTGTTGCGGATTGGACTCCGGCTTCTAAGATTTCCTGGGCGTCGCGGCAGTGACCGGGACGGCAGAGGGGTTGAAAGGCGGAGTCGTTGTCGAGAGCGTGTAAAAAATGGGCGATGGGATTTTGCAAATGCACCGGCAACTTGGGGATACTCACTTCTTTTCCTTCTGGATTTTTCGGAGTGGCGAGTAATAGGCGGCCATTTTCCGGCTCGGCGAGGAGCGTGCCTTCGGTACCGTAGATTTGGGTGTGGTAGTTGGTGGCTTTGTCGATTTGCGTCCAGCTGGCTTCGGCGATGCTGATGGCTTTGGGGTATTGCATCAGCAACACGGCGTTGTCTTCCGCGTCGAGGTCGGTCTTCACGAGATTGCCGGTAACGGCGGTGACGCTATAGGGGCGGCCCAGCAGCACGCGTGAGAGCACTGCGCCGTAGCAGCAATAATCCATTAACGCGCCGCCGCCGTTGCGGTTGGGGTCGTAGAGCCAGTCACAAAAATATTCACTCGCGCCCATTTCCTTCGGGCCTTGATGCGCGGCGCGGTAGCGCACTTGCCACACCTCGCCAATCTCGCCGGACTGCGCAAGGGCGAGCGCGTGTTGCACGCCGGGCCACCACGCGATGGGCCAGTTGACCATCAACCGCTTGCCGGTGGTATCGGCGGTTTGCAGGAGTTGATCGGCACCCTCAAGATCGGCGGCGAGGGGTTTTTCGATGAGCACGTGCCAGCCGCGTTCGAGAGCTTTCACGCCTTCCTCTGCGCCGGCGCGGTTGTCACCAAAAAGGCAAACCGCATCAAGTGGGTCGCTCGCAGCCATCTCGGCGGAATCAGTGTAAGTGGCTACGCCAAATTCCTTGCCAATGCGCTCAAGCAAAGGCGGTTTCGTACTGGCGGCGGCGACCAGTTCCACGTGTTCATTCGCCGCCATTTCCGGCAACAAATCCCACACGTGATCGTGCGATAAACCGATGAGTCCCATGCGTATCATGCCGCCAAAGTGTGGGACGAATGCACGCGACGCTCAACCTTTTCCTGCATAAAAGAAACCATTCTATCATGGCACGAAGCCCGTTGTTAACGAATTTCCATGCGGCCGTTGGGATCGGGACGCTGTGTGGGGCGGGTGAAATTTTCGTTCACACCAAGATGCACACCGCCGTAACTGTTCCCGTGGGCCTTGATAGCTTTGGCAAGACCAGCATCAGTGGTTTGCTGTACACTGCCATCGGCGAATGTAATTTGCCCTTGGCTCGCGCTCAAGCCCGCCATGGCGTGGCGCTGGAGAATCTCGAGGTCAGCGTGGTTGTTGCCGATGAATTTTTGCAACAACGAATTTTGTTTGGCCAATTGCAATGAGCCACCAAGGAAATCCGCGATGTCCGGCAACGCCTTGCCCGCGGGATATTCAAATTCATATCCCGGCTCGCCGATGAGATTGCGCGTGAAGGCCAGAATACTCGCCGGCCGCTGCTCGTCCGCGCCGAGATGCACGCCGTAACTCATCGAGCGCCGGTCCATGTGAATGTGGATGCCATCGAATCCCGCACCGAAGCCTTCCCACTTTCCGTTGGTGGCTTCCTCTTCATTGTAAACCGTGACCGACGGATCACACGGCGAAGCCAATACCCGTGCGGTCACCAACTCGCGCCTCGCCGGTTCGCTTAAAAACATGAATCGAATATCCCACAAATGGACCCAGCCGGTGTGTGCCTTGCCGTACATTTGTTTAAACATCGCATCGCCCTGATGTTGCGTAAGCAGCCATGGGTAACGCGAGTCATGCGTCATAGAAAATCCGCGCAGGGCCGCGTTCACTTGGCGCAAATTATTGGCGCACTTGATGCGGTTTGCCTTGGCCTTTCCCTTCGCCAGTGTTGGCAGCAATAATCCCGCAAGAACACTAATGATGGCAATCACCACCAGCAGTTCTACCAGCGTGAATGCGTGCTTGTTTGCCGACAATTGCATACGCTCAGCGTGCCTCAACCTACAGGAGTTTGCAATCCGGAGAACTTTGCCCAATGCTCCCGTGCATGAAAACCAAAGCAGCGGTACTGCATAATGCTGAACAGCCCCTGCCGTATGCAAATTCGCAGCCAATGGTGATCGAGGAAATTGAACTCGATGGCCCCGGCGAAGGTGAGGTGTTAGTGGAAGTAAAAGGCGCAGGATTGTGCCATTCAGATTTATCAGTCATCAACGGCTCACGCCCGCGCCCTATGCCGATGGTGCTTGGCCACGAGGCCAGCGGGATCGTACGCGAAGTGGGTCAGGGCGTATACGGGTTTGCACCCGATGACCACGTGATCTTTACGTTCATCCCCAGTTGTGGCATGTGCCGCTATTGTGCCGAAGGTCGCCCTTCCCTTTGCGAACCGGGCATGGACGCCAACAACGCAGGCACCCTTATGAACGGCGGGCAAAGATTTAGCAGCAACGGCAAACCCTATTTTCATCACTGCGGCGTATCCGGCTACTCCCAATTTACCATCACCCTGCCCGGCTCTTTGGTGAAGATTGATAAGTCGCTCCCCTTTGAACTGGCTACCCTTTTTGGGTGTGCGGTAATGACCGGCACAGGTGCGGTGATGAATACTGCCAATATACAAACTGGCCAAAGCGTCGCGGTATTCGGCCTGGGCGGTGTAGGACTCGCAGCACTGATGGGAGCCAAAGCGTGCAACGCTGGCCAGATCATCGCTGTAGATCTGCTTGATTCAAAACTGGAGATGGCCAAAAACCTTGGCGCCACACATGTCGTTAGTGCGAAAGACAATAACCCAGTTGAAGTCATTCAAGACCTCACCCATGGCGGTGTGGAAATCGCTATTGAGAGCGCGGGAAACGCCACCGTGCTCGCCCAAGCCTATGAATCGACCATGCGTGGAGGCACCACGGTCGCCATTGGTTTACCGCATCCAGACCATCAATTCAGTATTCCTGCCGTCACATTGAGTGCGATGGAGAAAACGGTGAAAGGCTCCTATCAGGGAAGCTGCGTGCCGAGCCGTGATATCCCGAAGTTTATTGAGATGTTCCATGCCGGCCAATTACCGGTGGACCAGCTACTCACTGACACCCTTCATTTGGAAGAAATCAACGAAGGCTTCGATCGCCTCCACAAAGGTGAAGTCGCACGCCAAGTAATTTTGTTTTAAGCCCGAACCAGTGACCCCCTCCGTTTCGATGTGGTGTATATCCGAAGTTGTGAATAATCTGTCAACTACCCCCAGAAAACAACAGAACAGGTTCGAGTCCTACCGCTGGAGCTTTACCTTTGTGTGTAAACCGTTAGAATGACAGCCGCGATGATGTATAAGATAACAATTTTGTTCGGGGCGCTTTTGCTCGCCACTGGATTGGCTGGATATTTTGGTACAGGTGCAAAGCAGCTAACGGCTTTGATTCCTGCTGCGTTGGGGTTGATTCTTCTGGTCTGTGGATTTCTAGCATCCAATGAAAACAGACGAATGATGGCTATGCACATCGCGGTAATGGTGGGCTTGATTGGGGCAATTGGTGTAATTCCCACCCTATTAAAAAAAGGTCAACCCACTGCCGCCCTTGCCGCTAAATCGGTGACGCTAGTATTATGCGTTGTTTTTGTTGGATTGTGCATCCGTTCATTTATTGAAGCCCGCAAGGCTCGTGAGGCTGCTGCTGCAGAATCCGGGGAAGATCCAGCGGAAGATTCTGACAGTGAATAGGTTTCTGGAAAGATCTCTATCCCGACGCCACCATCGTGTTCTTTAAGGCCTTAATACTGGTCTCAACCTGATCGACCGCCTTCAAGTGAACTCCCTTGGCGTGCCCTCCTCCAGCGGCCGTACCCGTGGAAAAAATGTCACCAGGGTCCAAGGTTACAAAGGATGAGATAAATTCAACGCCCAATGACTTCTTTGATGCGCGCGGCAACGTTGATGGCGTCATCGTGGCGCAGGCCGTGCTGGCCCATATCTTCCGCCGCGCCGCCGAAGGTTTCGAAAACAAGACTGCTCCAAATCACGCCTTTGGTGTGGCGCACGCTGGCCAGTCGCGTCATTTCAATTTCCGATTGATGCACGCGCAGCGTGAAGAATGTCCAAACCGTGGTATTGATTTTCCCACCCTTCACCTCAATGACCGGCGGCCGGAGTAGGCTCGTAAGATTCCAAGTGGAGAAGAACGCGCCGAAGGGGCTAGCTTGCACCATGATTTGCAACTGCCCCGCCTGCGCCGCCAACAATGCCGCGTTGGCCGTGTTACAGTGCGGGCACTTTTTGGCTTGAGCGGCAATCGGCTCCCGACAGCCCTCGCACGAAACCGTGTCCCGAATCAGCCGCGTGCAATGCGGGCAAAAATATCGCGGATTAGAAATCTCGTCCCCGCAATTGGGACATACGATGGGTTGGGATTGGGCCTCGGTTGACGTTTCCATCCCAGAAACCCTACTCCAAAACCATTGTGTTTTTCAACACTCCAATCCCATCGATGCCGGCTTCGACGATGTCCCCCGGATTCAGGTGCACCCCTTTCGCGTGGCCCACGCCGGCGGCAGTGCCAGTAGAAATAATATCGCCCGGCTCCAACGTGATGAAGGCGGATACAAACGCAATCACCCCCGCTACGGGGAAAATCTGCTGCGCGGTGCTGGCGTCCTGATGCACCTCACCGTTTACGGTGAGCTTGAGCGGCAGTACCTGCGGATCTGGGATGGATTCCGGGCACGCGATGCACGGGCCGACGGGGCAACTGCCATCATGCCATTTGCCATGTTGCCAATCGAAAAACTTGTCGCGATCACGCTCCTTACGATTCGGATTGGGTCGGAAGCCACGATCAGAAATATCATTCACCACCGTGTACCCTGCCACATAATCCAAGGCCTCGGCTTCTGTCACTCCTTTAGCCTCCTTACCAATCACCACGCCCAGTTCACATTCCCAATCAATGTTGTCTGGCGACACAGCCGGGATAGGGATATCTCCACCATGACGATTCAAGGTAGTTGAAGGCGGTTTCATGAAGACATAGGGAAAAGTCTGGGCGCGCTCTACAGCTATGTCACCACCCTCCTCAATGTGCTTGGCGTA
>JAPKEI010000380.1 GCA_028872685.1 Verrucomicrobiota bacterium
GACGGTGCCCCCGCGGTGGTGCCATTCACTGAATCAAAACTGAATCAGTTTTCTCAACTGAATCAAACTGAACCGCTTTTGGTTCATCTCGGTTCAGTTCAGTGCGGGTAGCACAAAGACCCTATTATCATTGGAATACGCACGTTTATGCATTAGCATGAACGGAGATGAAACAAGACGCTTCTCAAGACGATGGGAAATGGTGCGCACTGCAGGATTTGAACCTACGACCCCATCGGTGTGAACGATGTGCTCTACCACTGAGCTAAGCGCGCAAGGGCGGGAAAGGTATCCATTCCCGAAGATTTTTCAAGCAGTTTCAATCAGTCACTCCGACAACACCTTCAGCAACAGTACGCCGGCGCACGGTATCGCATTGGGCCCACGTTTCGTCTTGGCCGGGGAGATCGAGGTTGTAATGAAGCCCACGGCTCTCGGGGCGCTCGAGGGCGCAGCCGATAATCAGTTCGGCCACTTGGGCGATGTTGCGCAACTCGAGTAAATCCGCCGTCACTTTAAAGTCCCAATAATATTGTCGGATTTCTTCGCGCAGATTTTCGACGCGTGCACGCGCCCGGCGCAGGCGTTTTTGTGTGCGTACGATGCTCACGTAATCCCACATACACCGGCGAATCTCATCCCAGTTATGCGACACCACCACCAACTCATCCGGATCCGTCGCATCGCCCGAATGCCAAGCGGGGATGGTCGCCTCGATGGGCGGCAGCGGTTCGGTGGTGGAGTGCTGCGCCGCACGATGGGCGCACACGAGGCCTTCGAGCAACGAATTACTGGCGAGCCGATTCGCACCATGTAAGCCGGTGCAGGCCACTTCGCCCACCGCCAGCAATCCGGGTAATTCCGTTTGGCCGTTCACGCCGGCCACAACGCCGCCGCATTGATAGTGCGCGGCGGGCACCACGGGAATGGCGTCTTTAGTGATGTCCACGCCAAAGGCCTGGCACGTTCGGTAAATATTCGGGAAACGGTCGATGATGAATGGCGCGGATTTATGCGTAATATCCAGCAACATATGCTCCGCGCCGGTGCGTTTCATTTCGCTATCGATCGCGCGCGCCACGATATCACGAGGGGCGAGGCTGCCCATCGGATGCGCGGTGTCCATAAATTCGCGCCCGTCCAAACCCTTCAACACAGCGCCCTCCCCGCGCAGGGCTTCGCTCACGAGAAAGGATTTTGCTTTCGGATGAAACAGACACGTCGGATGGAATTGCGTAAATTCCATGTTCGCAACCGGCACGCCCGCGCGAAAGGCCATCGCCACGCCATCGCCCGTCGCGATATCGGGGTTGGTCGTGTATAGATAAACTTTACCGCACCCCCCCGTGGCCAACAATGTGTGCGGCGCACTAAAGGTTTCCACCTCGCCGGAATTGCGGTTTAGCACATACGCGCCGAGACAACGGTTTTCCCCTGATCGCTCAAGCTTTTCCGTGGTAATCAAATCAATCGCGAAGTGATCTTCGAACACCGAAACATTTGGCGAACGCTCAATGGCCGAGAGCAACGCACGCATCACCTCGCGGCCGGTGGCATCCTTCGAATGCAACACGCGCCGTTTCGAGTGACCACCCTCTTTGCCCAACGAATAAAACCGCTCACCATCAGCCGAGATACTTTCACCGCGCGTGAATTCCATTCCAAGCGCGACCAATTCCTCAATACGATCGGGCCCATCCTCCACCACCGCACGCACCACTTCCTCGCGACATAGCCCCGCGCCCGCACGCAACGTGTCGGCCACGTGCAGGTCAAACGTGTCCGTGGGTTTTGTCACCGCCGCGATGCCGCCCTGCGCGTATTGAGTGTTGGCCTCAGTAAGATTTTTTTTGGTGATGATAGCCACCCGCCCGTGCGACGCGACTTTGAGGGCAAAGGTTAACCCCGCGATGCCACTACCGATTACGATGTAATCAAAATTTTTCATATTTGGCGGCCCTACCTATAGCCGCGCGTTATCAATCAACCGCGTCTTTCCGATGAACACTGCCAGCGCCATTCGGGCGCCTTTCATTGGCTTCACGGGCCGCATCATTTTTTCATCAAAAAACTCCACGTAATCCACTTTCGCAGTGGGGTGTTGTTCTATGAAAAGTATCAACCGCCGTTTCAATCCGCGCAAGTTTCCATTGCGGACGGCCGCGCGGGCCAAACCGATCGCTTGCCACAACGCGGCGGCTTGTTGGCGTTCGGATTTGTTTAAGAGTACATTGCGCGAGCTGCAAGCCAAGCCGTCGGCCTCGCGCACAGTGCGGGCAACAACGATACGCGTGGGTAAATTTAGATCGCGTGCCACGCGGCGGATGAGCGAGGCTTGTTGCCAATCTTTTTCGCCGAAAATTGCGGAGGTTGGCTGCACCAAATTGAAGAGCTTCACGACCACTGTGGCCACGCCGCGAAAATGGCCGGGGCGCGATTCCCCTTCCATCCCGAGTGACACGACGGCTTCGTCAATGGCGGTGCTAGCGTCATTTT
>JAPKEI010000045.1 GCA_028872685.1 Verrucomicrobiota bacterium
GATGCTTGCGGCGCAGGGCACTGATGTCGGAGCCGGATTTCCAGCTTATGGTATGATTGAGGTGATCGCCTGTGAGGGGCTTGCAGGCGGCGAGAGTATAGCCGGGGATGGCGATGCCGTCCGGGCGGAACAGGCTTACACGGACTTGGCCGTCGTTGTTGGTTTTAAAATTTAGAGTCAACCGTTCGGCTAAGCGGCCCAGCGCGATGGGCTTGGTGATGAGTAGACCGCCCTTCGCGCCGCCGCGCAGTGACACAAAGCCGTCCTTACGATACTCGAAGCGCCGCACGCGGGTGTCCGGGCCGGTGTAGTAGGCCTCGGTGGCGAAGACGGAAAGGTGGTTGGGGCGGTCGGGGATTTCCACGAGCCCCCAAGTCATATAGTTACTTCGGTTGCCCTTTCGGTCTTTGGGCGCGCTCTCGGGAATGACTGGCTCGAGCCAGCGATGAAAGCGCTGGCCATCGCGACTGATCATCAAGGTCGGTTCCACGCGCGAGCCTTGGTCGGGCAGGTAGCGCGTGGGGAACCCGACGAGCAAATGCGGCGCGCGCGAGTAGGGCTGCACGGCGTTGGTGTAAAGATGCTGCGCGGGGCTGTCTTTTTGGTACTCGAGCAAAACCGGTTTGGTCCAGTTCACAAAATCCTTCGAGGTGCCGGTCATAATGGCGCGCTTGCCGTTGACGAAAGTACGGTGGTACTCGCGGTATTGTTTTGTGTGTGCGTTCCAAAAAGCGAGGTTCTGCGAATCAAACGCGCCCTCGGTGATGACCGGTTTGTTTTGCATCAGTTTCCAGTGGATGCCATCGGGCGACTGGAAAACATACAGCCCCTTCTTCCCGGTCGGTCGGCCGCGTGCAATGCCCTTGTAGCGCGCTTCAGGTAGGCAGTTGGGATTGTTATCCTTGAACGCCACAAAGCAGTGTGTGCCGATACCATCGAACACGATGTTGTTTTTCTTCGAGCCGTTAAATTCAAATAGGCCGAGGTTCGGCTTGGTCCAGTGAATGCCGTCCTTGCTTTCCGCGTAGCAGACCACTTCGCGATGCGCCGCCTTTTTGGTTTTCGTGTCCCAATGCGAGCCACGATAGTACATCCGAAACTTCGCGCCGTCGCGGAAAATGGTGTAGTACGCGCACGTGTTTCCCTCCCACGGGGCGCCGGTGGTGAGCACAACTTCCTTCGGCTCCGGTTGGTGCAGGTGCTGCTTTAAGTCACCGGACAACTTGGCGATGAGATGGTTGTCGATGAATAACTCACGCGCGGTGCCATATTTTCCGAGTTGAAGTGGTGCAGCGGCAATCGCCTGCGTGATAAGCGCGAGAATGAGGAAATTTTTCATGAGCACAAACTAAAACAACTCAGTCAGTGGCCGGCCTTTTTCGAGGATGTTGAAGGGGCGACCAGTAACGTCGGTGGCAGTAAGATCATCGATGCCCATGGCGTGGTAGACGGTGTGGGCAATGTTCTCGGGGCCCATTTCTTTTTCGACAGGGTACTCAGCGTGCTCGTCGGTTTTGCCAAAGGTTTGGCCTCCGCGAATGCCGCCGCCGGCGAGGACGATGCTTTGGCAGGCGGTCCAGTGATCGCGACCGCCGCCGGTGGTGCCGCCGGATCGCGGGTCGCCAATCTTTGGTTTGCGGCCCATCTCGCTGGTGAGCATTACGAGCGTGGAATCGAGCAGGCCACGCTGGGCAAGGTCCTCGAGTAGCGCACTGTAGCATTGGTCGAAGCGCGGTAGCAGATCAGTTTTGAGGCAGTTGAAATTGTCCCCGTGCGTGTCCCAGCCACCGGCGCTGCGGCATTTTTTGGCCAGCTTGGAGTTGATGCCATCTACTTTCCAAAACACGGTGACAAAGGGCACGCCGGCTTCCACGAGGCGGCGGGCCATGAGCATGCTCATACCGTTGAGATGTTCGCCGTAGCGTTCGCGTACTTTTTTCGGTTCGCTGGCGATGTCGAACGCGCCAGCGGTTTCGGTACTGGAAAGGAGATCGAAAGCTTTCTGTTGTTGGCGCGTGTAATTGACGACAGCGGGGTCGATGTCGGCAGTGCGGCGGGCGTTGTTGATGGCTTCGAGAAAAACTTTGCGCTCGGCCAATCGCTTGCCGTCCATGCCTCCTGTTAACGTAAGTGAGGGCGCGGTAAAGTTGAGCGGCTTGGCGTGTTGGCCGTAGATGTAAAATGGATCGTGCTCGAGGCCGAGCCGTCCGGCGAATTGGCCGGGGCGTGTGTAGGGCGCGCGGCTGGGCTTGGTGGGCAGCGTGATGACTTGCGGCAGCTTCGGATGCTTCGGCCGGCGCTGGCCAATGACGGTGCCCATGTACGGCGCGTCCGTGGCGTAAGGCCGGCGGTTGTTGCCTTCGGTGCGAAAAGTGAGGTCCGGCACGTTACCGGTGAGGTTGTAATAATAGCCGGCGTGATGGTCGCCGGTGGCGCGGCCGAAATCCGTGACCGATCGCACGATGGCGAGGTGTTTCCCTTGCCTAGCGGTGAGCGGGAGGTGCTCGCAGATATCCACGCCCGGCGCGGTGGTTTTGATGGGGCGAAACGGGCCGCGATATTCCATCGGTGCCTCGGGTTTCATATCCCACATATCAATGTGCGAAGATCCGCCGCAGAGAAAAAACAGGATGGTGGACTTGGCAGGCTTCGTGCGCCCGCCTCCCGGATTGCTCTGCGCAGCCATCACCGAGGGGCCGAACTTCAAACCGCCCAGTCCGGCAGTTGAGGCCATGAGAAAGGTGCGTCGATCCATGCAAAAATCATGGCATGTCATTTGGGCTAGTCAATGACAGAAGCATGGCTTAAGTTTGCGGCATGAAATCACTGTTTTGTTCCCTCGCATTGTCCCTCTCGTTTGCCGGATTTCTCAGTGCGGCAGAGTCTGCCCCCAAGGCTTTCATCAACGGCACCGGACCCGGCTGGCGCGCAATGACGGAAGATGATTTTGCTGCCGTTAATTGTAAGCCTGATACGTGGACTTTTGAGAAGAGTGGTCTCATTAAGTGCACCGGCAATCCGGTGGGCGTAATCCGGAGCAAAAAAATGGTCACAAACCTAGAGCTGGTTGTGCAATGGCGCCATCTGAAGCATGCCGGTAATTCAGGTGTGTTTCTCTGGGCTATTCCGGAGAGCATTAAGAACCTCGAGGCTGGCAAGGGGCGTTTGCCTGCGGGTATTGAGGTGCAAGTACTGGACTTGGGTTATGAGACGAACCACGAAAAGGGACGAGGCAAACCCTCCGATTGGTTTACTTCTCACGGAGATGTTTTCCCCACCGGAGGCGCACGGATGAAAGCCTTCACCCCCGAGATCATCTATACCCGCAAAGACGGCTCCAAGTATACAGTTGGTAAGCCGTCCAGTAGCCGCAGCTTTCCGACCCAACGGCTAACCAATGGCGTTGGCGAGTGGAACCATTATTATATTCGCGCCATCAATGGCGAGGTGCGGCTGTGGGTGAACGGTGTGGAAGTTTCCGGCGGCACTGGATGCAAACCGGCTACCGGTTATCTTTGTCTTGAGAGCGAGGGCTCACCGATAGAGTTTAAGGGCCTACGGATTCGGGAACTGCCCTAAACTTCTGCGAGCAGCACCACGTAATTTTCCCCGTACGCCTTTGCGTACTTGGGGCAGGTGGTGTAGTAAAACATTTGCCGCTTCAGCGTTTCATTTTTTCGACCACGGAAATATAAACCACCGATTTCCACATCGAACCTTCATCGGAAAGCACTATGGCCGTGGGGTCTTTCATGCCGGCCAACTCGATGAGTTCAATATTGCGCACCATCACGCCGCCGAAGCTTAGCGAGATGTGAAACAGACAACGCACCGTGTCGCGCACAAACAGTTTGAATTTCCACTTGATGATTTGATCCTCCTATGGCGCGAGGCCAAAACGGGGCAACAGCCGGTTACAGATTCGCTTATCGCAAAAATTGGTTAAAAAATGCCAATTGTATGTTTTTCAAACGCGAACAGCGTCAACTCGGATGAAAATAAATGAAAATATTTGAAAGAAATGGGGACCCTTTAGCGAATATATATGTAGAGGGCGTTATGCCCTCCGGCACGGTGGAGGTTCCGTGTGCAATAGGGTTGTGCAAAAGTAGCGGCGCCCCTTACGGGGGGCGTCGTTTTTTGGTTTTCTTCTTGCTGCAAAGTGGCCTCAAAAAGATTGCGCGTGATGCGTTGTACGCGTGGATCCGGGGCGTGGAGGCGGCTGAGGCGAGATTGGCCGCGGCTACGGCAGCAGCGGAGGTTTTTCAAAAATCACGGAGTGAAGGCCTCATCGCCCAACGAACGGCACGAGATTCACCTTGGCTCACAACCAAAATGTGCGATGCTGCCCGCCCAATGAAACCGGCAGTCTCAGTTATCACTCTGTCCACCACGCGTCCGTGCTCGTGGTGGCTATGGGCAAACGTCCTCAGCCTGGATGCGCCCGTGGTGGCGCTCGTGTGGCAGGCGGCGTTCGCGCACGTATTGGCGGTGGAGTTGGACTGGATGCAACGCGGGCTGTTGGCGGTATGCGTGTGGTTGGCGTACTGTGGTGATCGGCTGTTGGATGCGCGGCGACTACCCACGGGCCCGGTAGATTCCGCGCGGCACACTTTTGCACGCGACCACACACGGCCCTTGGCGACGGCGTGGTGCGTGGGCCTGACGCTGGCGGTGGTGATGGCGTTGCAAACGTCCGCGCGCGAGATGTTGGCGGGCGCGGGATTGCTCGCGGCGGTGGGCGTTTATTTTTTACTGCATCATTGGCAAACAACCCGTGAGGGGGCAGGGCGCTGGAAGGAGCCGATGGCGGGGTTGGGCTTTGCGGTGGGCGCACTTTTTTTTGTGACGCTGAAATTGGAAATCACGTTGCCCTTCGTGTTGGCGGCGGTGGCTTGGGTCGGTTTGTGCGCGATGAATTGTATGGTGATCGCCGGCAGGGATCGCGAATGTGACGCGGCGATGGCCCAACCTTCGATGGCACGGCGCTGGGCGGGGATGGAACGCGCGCTGCCGTGGATGGCGTTGGGTTGGGTGGCATTGGTTTTGGGCGCCGCGGCGCTGGATGCGCGGTGGTTGCCTCTGGCGCTGGCCTTGGCGGCGAGCGCGTTGGCGTTGCTGGAATTAGCGCGCCGACCGGAATTGTTTTCGGCCGAAGCCCGCCGCGTGTGGGCGGATGTGGTTTTGCTGACGCCGTTGTTTGTTTTTTTGTAGAGGGAAATTGATGGAGCAAATGCAAAAAATTAAATCGGTGGCATCCTGTGCTGCTGGCGCTTTGCCAACAGATACTGCGCCCTCGATCTGCCAGCAAGATACCGGCAGCACGTTTGACCGCCTCGCGCGGCCGTATCGATGGCTGGAGTATGCGGCATTTGGGCGGGGATTGTTGCGGTGCCGGTATGATTTGCTGCCGTGGCTGGCGGATGCGCGGCGCGTGCTCACGGTGGGCGAGGGCGATGGCCGGTTTGTGGCGGAATTGGCGCGGCAGTTTCCGGAAATAAAAGTGGATTGTGTGGAAGCCAGCGGGGCGATGATTGCCCGCGCGCGGGAGCGTTTGCCGGCGAATGCCAAAGTCAGGTTTCACCAAGCGGATGCGTTGGAGTGGGATTTCTCCAAAGACAAATATGACGCGGTGGTAACGTGTTTTTTTCTCGATTGTTTCTCCCCCGAAACACTGGCTGTTTTGATGCCCCGATTGGCGGCAAGTGTGCGTCCGGAGGGGCAATGGTTGGTGGCGGAATTCGGCCAACCTTCGCGCGGAGTGTGGGGGTGGCATGCGAAGGCTTGGCTGGCGGTGATGTATTTTTTCTTCCGTCATGCCACGCGGCTGGAGGCGCGGCGATTACCGGATTGGGAAGGCGAAATGGCCCGACTTGGCTTCAGATGTTCTGGGCGCTTATCGCGTCGCTGGAATTTATTGGCCGCCAGTCGCTGGAGTTGCGCCGGAATAAACTCGCAAAACTGCGGATAATTTTATATAAACCGCGCCTATGGACGCGGAAATTCGCAACGCGCAGGGGGAGCGGCTGGACTACGCTTTCCATGCCGCCAAATCTCACAGCCCGTTTACGGTGGTCATTGGCCATGGTGTGACGGCGAACATGGATCGTCCCTTTGTGACCGCGCTGGCGGCGAGTCTCGCGATGGCGGGCATTCCGGCACTGCGTTTTTCTTTTTCCGGAAACGGTGGCTCGGAAGGACGCTTCGAAGATTCTTGTATCACTAAAGAAGTGGAAGACCTCGGCGTGGTGATTGATGCACTGGCCGAGCAAGGCCGGCGCATCGCTTATGTCGGGCATAGCCTCGGCGGCGCGGTAGGCGTCAAGCGCGCGGTCACGGATGATCGTGTTGAGTTACTCGTGTCACTCGCCGGCATGGTTCACACCAAGAAATTTGTTGAGACCGAATTTGGCGATGAAACACCGGGTACGGGCCACATGTGGGGTAAAGAGGACTGCCCGATTTCGCAGATGTTCGTGGACGATATGAATAGCGTTGGTACCGTCATTGGCCTCGGGGCCAGCGTGAAGGTGCCGTGGTTGCTGGTGCACGGGACGGCGGATGACGTGGTGCCGATCGAGGAATCGCGCGAGCTGTTTGAGCAGGCCAATGATCCGAAGGAACTTTTTGTGATCGAAAACTGCGATCATGTTTTCGATGCTGAAACCGATCCCGATGCGCTCCCCGCAATGGTGGGCAAGGTAAGCAACTGGCTGATGCCGAAAGTGATGCCGGGGTTGCAAATCAAGGTTGAAAAAGAGGAGGACTGACATCCGCTTCCCGTTCAAGTTTGCCAATTTGTTAAGGCTGAAAACGGCCAATTCTAGCATTTCCAAAAAATAACACCGAAATTGAACGGCGGTGAGCGAATTTTTCCACAAAGTTGATGCGTCGAGGTTGACTAACTAAAAAAGTGATGTACGATTTTCTGAATGCCACCCAGCCTGCATCGCATGCAATCCTCCCGTGCTTGCCATGGATTTACCATGGTGGAACTGGTTGTCGTCTTGGTTGTGGTTGGGTTGCTCGCGGGTCTCATAATTCCTTCTTTGCTTAAGGCGCGCCATCAGGCGGCTGCGACGCGATGCCTTGATAATTGCCGCGCGCTGGGCGAGGCGTTTATCCAGTACTCGCAGGATAACAATGGACGGCTTGTGCCGTTCAGTCAGCCGCGCCCCGGTGAGGCTGATAAAGATAAGTCCTCTGAACTGTTGTGGACCGAATTGCTGGGTACTTATGCCGATGAACATAAACCCTGGCAATGCCCCGAATGTCGCGCGGGAACGCATAGTGGCTTGGCATACAATCGTTTGTTAGCCAACCGCGGCATCACAATGTCCCAAGTGCTCAAGCCCTCGCAGACGGTGGTGTTTGGTGACGCCGGGCCAGTATCCAATCCGAAGGAAAAAAATCCGGATCTGTGGCGCGAGATGTCTGGGAATGTTTTAGAGGAATCTGTTCGCGCGCGATTCGCGGTGCCGGGCGCGCCTTCGTGGCAACCGGTCAAGCAATCTTCGGTGCGAATGCTCAACCGCCATCGCGGCCGCGCCAGTGCCATCTTTGCCGATGGCCGGGCGATGCGTTTGCCGGTGAGCCAAGTGGGATTCCAATACGAGGCCGGCGATGCCCGTGCTCTCTGGGATAACCAGTAAAAAAATTTCTTTGCTCATTTGTGTTTCCCACGCGACTCTTCACGCGTGAAACGAACTATTCTTCTCCTTTTGATTTTACATTGCGGATTGGCGCAGGCGAAGCTGCCCAACATCGTCGTCATTCTCACTGACGATCAAGGCTGGGGCGACTTAAGCTTGAGCGGGAATAAAAATCTCGCCACGCCCCACATCGATTCATTGGCGCGGGACGGCGCGAGTTTCGAGCGCTTTTATGTCTGCCCCGTTTGCTCGCCCACGCGCGCGGAATTTCTTACTGGCCGTTATCATCCGCGTGGCGGCGTTTACAGCACCTCCGCTGGCGGCGAGCGCCTCGACCTCGACGAGCAAACCATCGCCGATACGTTCAAGGCTGCTGGTTACACGACCGGTGCCTTCGGCAAATGGCACAACGGGATGCAGTATCCGTACCATCCGAACGGACGCGGTTTTGACGAATATTATGGATTTTGCTCCGGCCACTGGGGCGATTACTTCAGCCCGCCGCTGGAGCACAATGGCCGGATTGTACAGGGCGAGGGGTTTTGCATCGACGATTTTACAAACAAAGCGATGGAGCTTATGGAGAAAGCAAACAAGGCCGACAAACCGTTTTTCACTTATCTGCCGTACAACACGCCGCACAGTCCGATGCAGGTGCCGGACCGCTGGTGGAATAAATTTAAGGACAAAAAAATCTCGATGCACAATCGCGATCCCAAAAAGGAAAATCTGCCGCACCTACGCTGCGCGCTGGCAATGTGTGAAAACATCGACTGGAATGTTGGACGCATTCTCAAAAAACTGGATGAACTGAAAATCGCTGACGACACCATCGTGGTTTTCTTCCACGACAACGGGCCGAATGGTGTGCGCTGGAACGGAGACATGAAAGGCCGCAAAGGTTCTACCGACGAAGGCGGCGTGCGCTCGCCGTTGCTGGTGCGTTGGCCCGGGCGCATCCCGAAAGGCACGGAATTAAAACCCATCGCGGCGGTGATTGATTTGTTGCCGACGCTGGCCGATTGCGCGGGCATTCCCGTCGTCAGCAAAAAGAAGCTCGATGGCCGCAGCCTCAAGCCGTTGCTGCTCGGAGAGAAAGGCCGCTGGAAAGAGCGAATTATTTTTTCACACTGGAAAGGGCGCGTGAGCGCGCGCACACAAACGCATCGGCTCGATCACACAGGGAAACTTTTTGATATGACCGCTGACCTTGGCCAACGCAAAGATATCAGCAAAACCAATCTAGCCCTCGCCACCCGCTTGCGCGAAGAAGTGGCGCGCTGGAAAGAAACCGTTGTAGTGGAACTGGGCAAAGACACGCGCGCCTTTGTGATTGGCCATCCGGATTTTGAATGGACCCAAATCCCCGCTCGCGACGCCACTGCCCACGGCGGTCTCAAGCGTTCCAACCGGTTTCCTAATTGCTCGTATTTTACAAACTGGACAAAGCTCGATGATCAACTCATATGGCCCGCAGAGGTGGGTGCCGATGGGCGGTTTGAAGTGGCGTTACACTACGCCGTGCCCAAGGGTAGCGAAGGTGCCGTGCTGGAGCTAAGCCACAATGGCAACAAGCTCCGCCATACGATTGAGCATCCACACGAAGCCCCCGCGCGTGGGCAGAAACACGACCGCGCGCCGCGTGCCGAATCATACGTGAAAGATTTCAAGTCAGTGAACATGGGTGAAATCGTCCTGCAAAAAGGCAAAGGTGAACTGACGTTGCGCGCGCTGGAAATCCCTGGCAAAGAGGCGCTGGAGTTTCGGCTGTTGATGCTGCGGCGGGTTGGGACATCACGGTAGGAAGATGATTCGTATGTCCATGATCCACGGAAGCGCGCGCCTCCAAAAAACATTGAACAATTTCTGTGTCTTCTGTGTCTCTGTGGTACGGTAATGAAAGTCCTCGTTTTGATCACAACCACGATACTGGCGGCACCGGCGATAGCTGGCACGCCTGAGGCGATGTCGTTGCTGAAGGCGAATTGTTTTTCGTGCCATAATCCGGATAAGGAAAAGGGCGGCCTCGACCTCACCACGCGTGGGGCCGCGCTGCGTGGCAGCGATGAAGGCAAGGTGCTCCTGCCTGGCCGGGCAGCGGCTAGCCGACTCATCCAAGTGTTACAGCCCGCTGCCGACCCGCACATGCCACCCAAGGCCCAGCTTTTACCGCGCGCCATCACCGCGTTGTCGGACTGGGTGAATGCCGGGGCCGAATGGGATGCCGCGTTATTAAAGGACCGCGTGCGACCGGCGTCCGACACATTGGTCGCGTTGCCAAAAGGTTATGCGCCCGTGCTTGGCGTGGCGCTGTCGCCGGACGCCAAGCGGCTCGCCATCGCGCGCGGCAGCACGGTGGTGGTGCATGATCTGTCGCAAACTAACAAGGTGGTGGCGACGCTCGCCGGGCATCGCGATGCCGTGCAGTCCATTGCCTGGAGCCCTGATGGACGATGGCTCGCCACCGGTGGCTATCGCAAGGTGCGGCTGTGGAATTCCAGTTTAATACTCGCACGCGAGTTGACCGCCTTGGACGGGCGCGTGACGGCACTGCAGTTCGCGGATGACAACGCCACATTATTCACCGCAGACGGCGCACCGGCGTCCAGCGGGATGGTGCGCCGATGGAAACTGTCCGACGGTGCAAGACTCGCCGAATGGCGCGCGCATGGAGACACAATTTATGGGATGGCCACCAGCCGCGATGGGCGACAGCTCGCCACCGCCGGAGCCGACGGCGTGGCTAGGGTTTGGGATTCGGAGACGCGCAAGTTGATCGTCCAGCTTGAGGGGCATCATGGCGCGGTATTTGGCGTGGCGTTTAACAGTGATGGTCAAAGGCTGGCCACCGCCAGCGCGGATCATGAGTTGCTGGTTTGGGATTTGAAAACGCGCCAGAAGGCCACAGATATTCGCGTACACAAAGGCGGCGTGACGGCGTTGCGCTGGACGCCCGATGACCAGGCGCTGGTCACCGCCTGCGAGGACGGCGTGGTGCGGGTATTCACGGACATAAAAAGCCACGACGGCGCGCAAAGCTCTGGCACCGCGCGCGAAGGCAAACTGTCGGGTGCGTCGGGCCGGTTGCACGCGGTGGATGTTTCGGCCGATGCCAAGCTCATCGTCACCGGCGGCCAAAACGGCGCGGTGTATTTGTGGCGTGACCGCAAGTTGGCGGCGACATTGAAATGAAAAATCTGGCGGCCAGTTTGGTTTTGATTGTGATAGCGGGCTGCACCTCGCTGCCCGAGGGCGCGCCGCGGGTTTTGGGTATCTCGTTGTCGCCGGTCGCAGTGGCGCTGGAGGTGGATGCGCGGCAGCAGTTACTGGTGAGCGGCGCTATCGCGGGCCGCGATGTGGACGTGACGCATTATGTGAAATTTCACACTGACAAGCCTGCGGTGGCGTTGGTGGATCGCGCGGGCCAAGTGCGCGCTGTGGGGCCGGGCGAGGCGGTGGTGACAGCGAAGTACGGTTCGCACACCGCGCAATTCGAACTGACCGTCAAGTCGCGCGCAGCAAATCAGCCGTTGAGTTTCGTGAATGACGTGCTGCCGATTCTCAGCAAGGCGGGCTGCAACGCGGGCTCGTGTCACGCCAAGCCGGAGGGTCAAAATGGTTTCAAGCTCTCGGTGTTCACTTACGATCCCGAAAGCGATTGGCGCGAGATTGTTGAGGACGCGCGCGGGCGGCGGGTATTCCCAGCGTTCCCATCGGAGAGTCTCATTGTTAAAAAGGCGACGCTGGTCATCCCGCATGAGGGTGGACAGCGCATCCAGCCGGGCTCGGAATCGGAACGGGTGCTGCTAAATTGGATTCGAGATGGGATGGTTTTTCAGCGCGAAGATGAGCCGGCGTTGGAGCGTGTGAGCGTACTGCCGGCGTCGCGCGTGTATCGGCGCGAGCAATCGCAGCGGCTCATCGTGCAGGCGCATTACTCCGATGGAAGCGTACGCGACGTGACCGGGTTGGCGGATTTCGTCGCCAATGACGGCGAGGTGGCGACGGTTGATGATCACGGTCGAGTGACCGTCGGCGCGGTGCATGGCGAAAGCACCATCCTTGCGCGGTACATGGGGCAGGTGGCCATTGCGCGTATCACGGTGCCGGCGGAAAACCGACTGCCTACCGAGCAATACGCCGCGTTACCGAAAAACAATTTTATCGACGAGCTAGCGCACGCGCAGTTTGAGCGACTGGGGTTGTTTCCTTCGGATCTCTGCACGGACGTGGAGTTCTTGAGGCGAGCGTCGCTGGATGCCATCGGTCGGCTGCCGTCACCAGTCGAGGCGAAAGCGTTCATTGATGACCCCTCGACGGACAAGCGCGGCAAACTCATCGAGTACCTGCTGGCCGACCCCGCCTATGCCGACCATTGGGCGAACCAGTGGGCCGATCTCGTGCGGCCCAATCCCGACCGCGCGGGTTTAAAGAGCGTTTACATTCTCGACCAATGGCTGCGCGAGTCCTTCCGTGCCAACCTACCAATGGACCAATTCGCGCGCGCGATGGTCGCGGCCAGCGGCAGTACACATCGGTTTGGGCCGACGGTCGTCTATCGCGACAAGCGTACGCCGCCGGAGTTGGCGAAGATTTTCAGCCAGGTTTTTCTCGGCACGCGGCTCGAGTGCGCGCGCTG
>JAPKEI010000381.1 GCA_028872685.1 Verrucomicrobiota bacterium
TACCGAAACCCAAATCGGTGAAGTACTTGGTGTTCTTGGGTGGCGCAATGAAGGGACCGTGGGGCGCGTTGGTCGTGATGTAAGCAAAGAAGGGCGCATCGCCATCCTTCTTGGATTTGATCCAACCCAGGGCGGAGGTAAAGAAAAGGTCCGTACAAAAACCCTTTGTCTTCACAAAGGAACCGTTGTGGCGAATGACCGGATTAAAGTACTTGTTACCGGGCGCATCGGCGCAGCTGCAATTGTAGGCTTGGCCAATTCCACCGGCACCATGGATGAATGCTTCATCAAAGCCGCGCGTGTGCGGTTGGTAGGGCTCCTCATCGCCCAGATGCCATTTGCCGAAGATACCGCTGGTGTAGCCGGCCTGCTTAAGTACCTGCGGTAGGATCGTTGCCTTAAGGGTCATGCGTTCGCGTTCAAGGATGGTGTGCGTCACACCGTTTTTCATCGGGTGGCGACCGGTCATGATGGCGCTACGCGTGGGCGCACAGGTCGGACTTACAAGAAACCGTGTGAAGCGCGTGCTGGTATCGTAGAGCTTGTCGAGATTCGGCGTACGAATCCACGGATGCCCGTGCCGACCAACAGGGCCGTAGCCCTGATCATCGGTGATAACTAAAATAATATTTGGCTGCTTGGCCTCCGCTTGGTTTGAACCACAAAGGACACAGAGGAACACGGCAGAGAATCTCAGAAAGGATTGCATCGGGTGTTGATAAAGTAAAAAGGCCCGCTTGCCAACCCAAGGCTTGCCTCATCATCACAATTAGCAAATCTTGGCGGATGCACAGATTTTGTCTTCTTCTTTTGACTGTCATCCCACTGCTTACCTTGGCGAAGGAAGCCCGGCCAAATTTTGTGATCATCATGGCCGATGATATGGGCCTGTCAGATCTCGGCTGTTACGGCGGCGAGATCGCTACTCCTAATCTGGATCGACTCGCACAAAACGGCCTGCGTTTCACGCGCCTTTATAACAACAACATGTGTACCGTCACGCGCGCGGCCCTTCTGACTGGCACCTACCACACCATTTCCTTCCGTAACCAAGCCATCAATCCACGCTGCGCCACATTGGCTGAAACCCTACATGCAGCTGGCTATGCCACACGCATGTCCGGCAAATGGCATCTGGCCAACATCGGTGAACGCGACCAATGGCCATGCCAGCGCGGCTTTGAGGAATATTACGGCACTATATATGGTGCGAGCAGCTTCTTTGCCCCCGCCTCTCTGAAACGTAATAACGCCGATGCCTCCAAGGACTTTGAAAAGCCCGGCTACTATTACACTGATGCCATTAGCGATAACGCCGCATCAATGATCGTCAAATCGCCCAAGGATAAACCGCTCTTTATGTATGTGGCCTACACTTCCCCGCACTGGCCTTTGCATGCTTTGGAAGAGGATATCAAAAAATATAAAGGACGCTATGCCAAGGGTTGGGACGCCTTGCGGACTGAACGCTACGAACGTATGCGTAAACTCGGTATTGTAACCGAAGATATGCCGCTGAGTCCGCGCAACCCCAAGGTGCCGGAATGGAAAGATGCCGAGTCACCCGAATGGCAGCAGCGCCGGATGGAAGTATACGCTGCGCAGATTGACCGCATGGATCAAGGCATCGGCCGCATCATTGAATCACTCAAAAAAAGCGGACGCTTTGAGAATACCGTGCTGATGTTCCTCATCGACAACGGCGGTTGTCACGTCGAGTACACCACCAACCGCAAAGGCCCTTATCTGCCTGAGAAAACGCGCGCGGGTAAACCCGTAAAAGCGGGCAATGTTCCCGGGTTGATGCCCGGCCCCGAAAACACCTACCAGAGCTACGGTTACGGTTGGGCTAATGCCAGTAACACACCCTTTCGCCTCTACAAACAGTTCTGCCATGAAGGAGGCATCCGCACACCCCTCATCGTTCACTGGCCGGCCGGTTTAAAAACCAAATCCGGCAGCATCACGCGGGAGGTGGGTCACGTGTTTGATATCATGCCTACCTGCCTTGATCTCGCCGGTGCAAAAACACTCACCCAAATCAAGGGAAACAAAACTTATCCCATGAACGGCAAATCACTGACGCCACTTTTTAATGACAAAACGCGCACTCCCCATTCGGTTTTGTACTGGGACCACGCACAAGGCGCAGCCATCCGCAAGAACGGCTGGAAACTCGTGCGGGTCGGACGGAAGAAAGGTAAATGGGAACTCTACCAGATCAATGAGGATCGGGTAGAGTTGAAGAATTTGGCCGCTAAGTATCCAGATAAGGTCAAGGCGTTGTCTGCCGAATGGGCCAATTGGCAAAAGCGTACTCGTGCGATGGAATAAACCGAAGCCGAATACTTATTTGTCCTCAGGCATATAAAAGCGAAAGGGCGGAGTTGACCTCCGCCCTTTCTTTTCTTCTGGATTCTTGTTAGTGGCCCGGACCGCATTCGTTTAAGGGTAAGTCCTTGAGCAGCCGAAGTGTGAGACG
>JAPKEI010000382.1 GCA_028872685.1 Verrucomicrobiota bacterium
GGCAAAGGCTGCAGCAGTGTGGCTTCGGGCTCGGCGGCAAAGTCGGCAGCGGCCCCGCGTAGCAACGTGCGGTTGCGGGCAAAGTCCAGCCCGGACAAGCTGGGGCGCAGGTTGGATTGCAGCAGATGGTCGAGGTCCGGGCCAAGTTGCATCATTTCACCCGAACTGCTGCGGAGATAAAGGTTGCGGATATCCGGCTGCAAATAATAGAGCGCGCCGCGCGCGAGACGGGGTTCCAACTCCGCCACATGATTGGTGAGCCAGCGCCCAAGCGATTGAGTGCCCACATCTTCGGAGCTTCGTTGTGCGGCGTAATGTGCTGAAAGTGGGGCGAATTCTCCACGCCAATGTTTTTGCAGCGGCTCAAAATCCACCACCGGCAAAAACCACGCCAGCAACACCACTTGCGCACATAGGCGCGGTGCATGGCGCATGGCGGTGGACCAATCACCAGCAAGGCTGCCGCGGCTGAGCGTGGAGGAAAGGGACGCATAAAAGTGGCGGCCCGTTTCAGTGAAGCCGAGGAAGCCAAAAAATAGCACGTTGGACATGAGCACGCCGGCGAAGAACACGGCCGCTGCGCGCGCGCCTTCCACCCAGTGGGTGAGCGTGCTGGAGAGCCAATAGCTGGGCAGAAAAGGGAACTGCGCGATTTGGGTTTTGGCGAGCAGGCGGTCGGTGAGATCCACCACGCGCGTTTCGAGCGTCTGCTCGCTGGCGGCTTCCGGTTGGAGATAAACCTTCACCGCATAACACATCGCCAGCATCAGCAGTACTGCGGAGGCTTGGAAAAGTGAGCGGTCAAGAAGGCGCGCCATTGCCACAGCGATCCAACAGCCGAATATCGCCGGCAGCATAATGAATACCGCCACGAGGGGCGGTGTGAACACATAAAAATGCCAGTCCGCGTGTTGATGAATGCCGAAGGCGAGCAGCAGCGGTGCCACTAAAACGATGAACGCCCACGAGGCGACCACGGCGGTCTCGATGAGTTTCCATCGGAAAATGGATTGGGCGGGAATAGGCAGAGTGTTCAGGAATCGCGATTCCTCGTTTTTGAACATATTTGTATAACCGACCACGACATTGGAAAACAGAAGCAGCATGAACAGAAAAGCAAAGAGCAAAAAGATGAGTCGCTCGATTAAGAGATCGCCCAGCCCGGGGAATTTGGAAACATATCGCAGTCCGCCATAAAACATCCCGGCGGCGAGCAGCGGATAAAAAAGCAGGAAGCCCACAATGAGCACCGAAAGAAATCCCGAGCGCTGGCTCGCCTCCTTGAAGCGCCGCGCTGCCTGCGCGAGGTGCACGCGCAGCAAGAGCATCAGCGGCGAGGCAAACCGGTTTCGGACAGCGGGCAGGAATTCCATTGGCAGTTATCCCTGCTGGACTTGGCGCTGCATGCTCACATCGGATTCCTCGCTAGTGAGGGCGAGGTAGGTTTCTTCCAGCTCGGCCTTGCCGCGGCCGCTTATGGCGTGCAGTTCTTCCTTGGTGCCCACGGCGACGAGCTTGCCCATATGAATGATACCGATGCGGTCGGCTACTTCCTCCGCCACGCTGATCTGGTGGGTGGAGAGGAAGACTGTCATCCCATCGGCGGCGCGTTCTTTCAACACCTCTTTCAAAATAAACTGATGATGCGGGTCGAGGCCCACCATCGGTTCATCGAGCACAAACACCTCCGGCGCATGCATCAGTGCCGAGACAATCGCGATGCGCTGGCGCGTTCCGTGGCTGAGGCTCTCGATGCTCTTTTGTAAATACGGCTCGAGGTTGAAGCGCGGGATAAGTTCGCGTGTGCGTTCCTGAATTTGCGCCTCGTCCATATGAAACAGCTGGCCGGTGAAGCGCAGGAATTCCCACGGGGTGAGCTTGTCGTACAGGAAAGGAAAATCGGGGACGTATGCAAGATGACGGCGGACGGCGATGGGGTCGGCTTGCACGTCGATGCCGCACACGCGCACGGTGCCGGCGTTGGGCTTGATGAGGCCCACGAGCATTTTGATGGTAGTGGTTTTGCCGGCGGCGTTTGGGCCGAGCACGGCGACGAATTCGCCTTTTTCAACGGTGAGGCTCAAATCATCGACGGCCGTGAGGTCGCCGAATTGTTTTACCAGATTTTCCAGTTCGATCATGGGTTGCGACGGCGGGCGACGCCGTAGTAATGGGTGTTGCGCAGCTCATAGCCTTGAGGCAGCCGCATGAGTAGAATTTCGCCGGTGGAGTTGATGTATACGCTGGCAGGCCAGCCTTTTAGAGGCTCGAAGTCCACGCGATAAACTTTGATATCCGATCGCACGCCGGGCAGGCGGTCGAGGTGCGCCTTGCGGGGGAGTTCGAAATTGAAATTAAGTTGTGAGCCGAGGTTAGCTTCATCGAGCAGTTTATTGATGGCAAACAGGGTGGTGACCGTGGCGATCTTGCCCGTGCCGCGCAGTGCGAGGAGAGCCTTGGAAAATTTCCGTGGGT
>JAPKEI010000383.1 GCA_028872685.1 Verrucomicrobiota bacterium
GGCGGGAACTTCATATCGAAGGCGATCTTTTCGGGCACGAGGGCTTCCTTGGAATTGAGCATCATATCCCACGTGACTTTCTTACCGGTGTAAGCGGCAGTGCGGGCCATCATGGCCATGAGGGTGGTGGTGATCATTCGGTCGCCGGTGTTCAGCGGGTTGCCGTCGCGGATGGCGGCGTACATTTCGTCGTGCTCGGTTTGGTAGCCGTTGTTGTTGCGCTCGTTTTTGTCGCCGGGGGTCCAGCGCCATTTCAGGCCGTCACTGTTTGAGAACACGTGGTGCTTGCGGCCGCTTTCTCCGGTGTACTTGGCTTTGCTGCCGAACACGCGATCCCACACGCCATTTTCGCAGTTATCCATTTGGCGGGTGAAATGGTAACCTTGCGTGCCATCGGCCCATGAAAATTCCACGGCGAAGTGATCGAAGATGTTGCCTTCGTCCGGGCCGCGGTTCTGGCGGCCGCCACTGGCGATGGCGTAGGCGGGGGGTTGGTCGCCCATGGCCCAAAGCATTTTGTCGATGCTGTGCACGCCTTGCTCGACGATGTGATCGCCACCCAGCCACGTGAAGTAGTACCAGCGGCGGATCATATATTCCACGTCGCTCTTGGTATTGTGGCGGCCAAAATCGACGTAGCGTTTGCGGGCGTTGTTGTTGTAGCTGCTGAAGATGGCCTGGATGTCGCCCAGCTCGCCGTCGCGGATGCGTTTGTAAGTGTCGCGTTGGGCATAGGTCCAGCGCCACACAAAGCCGTCCACGATGGAGGTGCCCTGCTTCTTGGCTTTGGCTACGGAGGCGATGACGGAGCGTGCGCCGGGGCCATCTGTGGCCATCGGTTTCTCGGCAAAAATGTGTTTCTTGGCATCCACTGCGGCCTTGATGTGTAGCGGGCGGAACCCGGGAGGGGTGGTGAGCAGCACGACGTCCACATCGCTTTCGATGACTTTTTGGTAGGCATCGAGGCCAACGTGGATGCGGCTTTTGTCGACATTCACTTTGCCGGGATGGATTTTGGAAATGGCTTTGAGTCCCGCCTCTGCTTTGTCCGCAAAGGCCTCGCCGATGGACCACAGCTCGACGTTGCTGTCCGCGCGCAGGGCTTGGTTGATGGCGCCCGAGCCACGTCCGCCGCAGCCGATCCAACCGATCTTGAGCTTGCGGCTGTCCGGTTTGCCAAAGGTAACGGTGGGGAACGCCAAAGCCGTGCCGACGGTGGCGGCCGTTGCAGAAGTGGTTTTCAGAAAAGTGCGGCGGGTGGAATTGGGGTCGGTTTTCATAGCGTGTTGATGCGGCGGCAAAGGTAGGTCGGAGGCGGGGTGAGGTCAAGCGAGGCGCGACGGTGTCTGTTTGTGTGTTTTCCCTTCACTAGCCTTGACTTATGACAGGTTTTCCGGTTTAACCTGTCGCTTGCGCGGGGCAGATTCCCGCGCGAATTTAAGGAGCATTCCCTCCTGTTTCCGTAAACACCATTACAACAACCGGCTGTTGTTTTTACTGACTGAAAAATGAACAAAAACGTATACCTCATCCCGCTCGTGGGATTACTGGCCCTGATCTTTACTTATTATCGTGCCCAATGGGTGGCTCGGCAGGACCCGGGAACCGATCGCATGAAGCGCATTGCCGGCTACATCACCGACGGCGCAATGGCATTTCTGCGTGCTGAATATTCCAAACTGGCGTGGTTCGTCGTCGGCGTGGCAGTGCTGTTGGCGCTGACATCTCAAGGCAGCCACACGAGCCCGCTCATCGCGCTTTCCTTTGTGGTGGGAGCCACGTGCTCTGCGCTCGCCGGCTATATCGGAATGAAAGTGGCCACCAAGGCCAACGTCCGCACTGCGCACGCCGCGCGCACGAGCCTCGCCTCCGCGCTGAACGTCGCCTTCCGCGGCGGCTCTGTGATGGGAATGGGCGTGGTGGGCCTCGGTGTGCTTGGGCTTTCCGGATTGTTTTTCTTTTACAACACCCAAGGCTGGGAAATGTCCAAAGTGATTGCGGTGCTCACCGGCTTCTCGTTTGGCGCATCGTCCATCGCGCTCTTTGCGCGTGTGGGCGGCGGCATTTATACGAAGGCCGCTGATGTGGGCGCGGATTTGGTCGGCAAAGTAGAGGCGGGCATCCCCGAGGATCATCCGCTCAACCCCGCCACCATCGCCGATAACGTGGGCGACAACGTCGGCGACGTGGCCGGTATGGGCGCGGATCTTTTCGAAAGCTACGTGGGCTCAATGATCGGCGCGATGGTGCTCGGTGCGGTGCTGATGGGGCTGACCGAGTTTAATGATAAAGAAACCATGGGCAGCATCGGCGCGATTGGCGTCGTGATGCTGCCCCTGTGCCTCGCGGCCATCGGCATTGTGGCCTCGATGATTGGCACAACGTTTGTGTCTGTGGAAGAAGGCGGCGACCCCAAGGCTGGCCTTACGCGCGGCGAACTCATCGCGGCGG
>JAPKEI010000384.1 GCA_028872685.1 Verrucomicrobiota bacterium
CCCCTTGGCCACGGCGAATGAGGCAAACCCAAGCCGGGTGGGAGTTCTCCAAACGGCCTTGATTCCTCCGCTTGGCCAAGCGGGTATTTCCAGTTTCTCGGAGGAGGATCCGTCAAAATTTGGCCCTCGGTATTGTGTCCAGTCACCTGCCTGTACGCTTACTGCGCTGACGATCAACGCGGCTGCATATAGTACTGATTTCAATTTGTTTGTTTGCACGAAAAACATTATTTTGGGAACCCTTTAATGGGGGCAGAAAACCTAAAACCAGAGCCAAATTGCGGCAAGACTTTTAGTTGAGCTTCAGACGTTTCAATTACTCCAGAGCAGCAACTTCGCAGGCAACGGAGTAAATCCAGTCCATCGGATTAGCTGACCGTCAGTCCAATAACGACTGAATACACGACACGTTTCTGCACGAGGTGTACCACGCCATCGCACACGTTATGGGACTCAAGGAAACGGAGGAACAGTAAAACTACGTTGGCCGCTTGGCGACAGAATTGTGCACGGTGTGGAACCAGAACGCCAAAGGCGTTCAAGTGGTGGAGTGAGTTGGTCTAATCCCGCCACCAATTCTCCTTTAACCACTCAATGACTGGATCAACCCAAACGAAAGCTAAAATACCAGAAACCCCTGCGTAGATGAAAATCGGATTCAAATTGAATCCATCAAAAATCCAGAATGTATTGGGCCTCCGAGAACGGCTCCGAAAAAAGCACCAAACGATACGTGAATTAATTTCAACAGCATAACTCAAACATTACACAGCACAGCTGCGATTATTTTGAGTAAAAGGTGCTTCATTTGCTTTGAGCTTTCAATTCTTCACTCGTTCCAGCTTCCATTTTCTCCTAAAAAATAAGGTTGTGGTCTTTATTGATGTCCAAGGTAGCTCTTGGCGATGAATTCCCCAAGTTCAACAATGCCGGCAGTGGAGATGACGAGTTTCTTTTCCTGCGAGGGTAGATTGAAGGCCTTGAGGTGAATGAGCGTCGGGTCGGCTGCGGCAGCCATGGCAATGTTGGCGACCACATCGATGTTGTTCACGCTCTTGTCGTCGGTGGGCGGTTGCTGGCTGACGTACCATTTTAGCGCGGGCCGCTCGAGATCCTTGCGGCTTTGTGCGATGATGGCTTTCAATCGCTCAGCGGCTTGTTTGCGGTACGGATGGAAAGACATGTCGTTTTCACCGAGGTGATAAAAAATGCCTGTCAACTCCACCTCATGCCCCTTGGCTTCGAGTTCCTGAGCCGATTCCTTGATGAAGTCGATGAATTTGGGATAGATGTGGCGCGACTTGGCCATGCTGCCTTCGGGTGTCCAATCGATGATCTGCGATCCGCTGTGAGTGAACTTCGCAATGGCGATGTTGCCTGAAACCTCCCCTTCCAGGGTTTGTGAAAAACTCAGCTCAGGCCCGAACGTGTCATAGTAACCGGTGAGGCCAAGCGGCTCCCATCCACTGGAAGTTTTGTAGCCGCCGCCGAGGTTGTATTTGTAGGCGATTTTCGGGTTGTCCTTGAGCAGGGCGGCTTTGCCCTCCAGTGTCTTTAATTCCTGCGCAAAGGCGCGTTCGCCTTCCATGTTACGGTGACCGGCTAGCACAAACAGCTTCACCTTGCTGCCTTTTTTGTAAGGCCAAACTTTGAGCGGTCGCGACCGGGATGAATCCACGCCGATTGTCCGCAGGTAGGCCGTCGCGTAGTTCTCGCCATGCTGTAACTGGCCGAGTGTTCCGTAATGATAATGCAGGCCCACACCTCCGCCGATCTCCACTCCCACCTGCGAAGTGGGTATATATTCGGCACGTGGATCAACCCCGGTTACCGAGCGTTGACCAAGGCTGATGGCGTACATGCGCGGCCGCAGGTCCATGCCCCAAATCGTCTTGGTGCAGAGTTCGCCGATGTAAAACTTCAGCTTGGGTGCACCCAAATCGCGCCGCCATTTTGCGAGGAAGTTCTTCAGGTTCTCCCCATAGCTGGGCATATAATCTTTTTCGAACATATCGTTCTCGCCCTGATGCCACATGAATCCTTCTATACGGTATTTGATCCCGCGTTTGTCGAGATCGGCCAGTGACGACTTGATGAGATCCAGCGTCAGAGGATACATCTTGAAGCCTATGGGCTCGTCAGGATTCCAATCACCTCCAAGGTGCGTGCCGCCGGCCGCACACTTGATGATGGCGATCGGTGCTTTGATGTGTTGCGTAACCTTCCGTGCAAAACTCAACTCGGGGCCCACCACATTGTTCACATGCTGCAGCGCCACCCAGCCATTGGAGCGCATCTTGTTCTGGCGCCCAATGCAGTAGGAGAACAGTACTTTGCTCTGCGGCGCCTCCAGGCCTTCAAATGGAGGGAAACGTTTGATGTCCTTCACCTTCGAGTCCGACCCCACCATGTTCGATTGGCCGGCGAAGATGAACACCCGCA
>JAPKEI010000046.1 GCA_028872685.1 Verrucomicrobiota bacterium
CTTTCGTGATTGAATTAGCCTTGATTTGCCCAGGCCACCACGCAATGCAGGGCGTGGCTATGCCCCCCTCATGCGCCCATTGTTTGTAACGCCGAAAGGGAGCATTCTGTGCCCAACCCCAGGAGGGACCGACGGTTGCGTAAAACTCCTTCGGTCCGGGAATAATTTCTGGCGAACGCCCCCCGGGTTCCTCGGCGCAACCCCCGTTATCCGAGAGGAACAGCACTAATGTGTTGTCCGCCTCCCCACTTTTCTTTAGCGCACTCATCAATCGGCCAATATTTTGATCCATACAATCGATCATAGCTGCGTACACAGCCATTCTTAAATCCTCATGATCGTGATTGGCCGAAGCCCAGTCGTAGGCCCTAGAGTCGGTCCCAGAAAGTTTCCACTTGGGGTCAATCAACCCCATCTCTTTCATGCGTTTATGCCGCTGCTCACGCATCTTATTCCAGCCCATCTTGAATTTGCCTCGGTACTTCGCGATGTCCTCCGGCTTTGCGTGCAACGGGTAGTGTGGCGCCGTGTAGCAAACATGCAGAAAGAAAGGCTCATCCTTTTCAGAGAATTTATTTAAACTTTTAATGGCATGATCAGTGAAGGCGTCGGTCGTGTAGTAATCTTTGGGAAACTCGAAGAGTTCCCGGTCATTTTCGCCAAACTTACGAATACGAGCGCCCTTGTACTTGGGATCGCGCTGTTTTGGGTTAAAAAAATTACAGCCACCATCGAGTAATCCGTAATACTCATCAAAGCCGCGCTTGAATGGATGTGTCGTCTCATCAGAGCCCAAGTGCCATTTACCTGAAAGCGACGTCTGGTATCCGGCAAGTTTCATAGCTTCACCCAATGTCACCATGTTTGTACGCAATAGCCCACCTTTACCACGCCGCGGATACAGGCCCGTCAAGATCGAGGCTCGCGTGGTGGTACACTTTGCATTGTTGTAAAATTGCGTGAAACGCATCCCTTCGCGCGCCATCCGATCAAGCGTCGGCGTCTGCACTTCACCTCCGTAACAGCCAATATCGCTCCAGCCCATGTCATCGCACATGATGAGAATGATATTCGGGCGCGACGCCTTGGCGGCCATGGATGAAAACGCGCAGAGGAATAACGCGCCCAGCAAAATTCGTAAGAGGCTCTTCATTGGGACACCCCGATCAGACCGCAGAAGCCGCGGCCAAGCAAGGAATTCATTCACCAAATACCGGAGCACTTACTAGGATAAAAAACCGACCTATTTTTTAAGGGGTTCCGTTTTTTTCGGCAACACACCACACTTCATCAACGCCAGCAGCGGGTAGGCTGTCCCGCTGTAGGTAATGTAGTGGTATTTGTCGGTATTCAGTGAACGGGTCCACCACCGGCCACTCTCGCGCTGGTTGGATAAAAGCCATTTCACCGCCTTTTGCAAACGCGCATCTTTTGCGGGCACACCTGCCTCACGCAACACAAGCACCGCCAATCCAGTCATATGGCCGTCGCTGGGGGGATTTTTAAATTCTGGTTCAGCACGCAACTTAGCCGCGCGATTCCCCACGCCCCACTTTTCCGGTGTCGAAAATGTCCGGATAGACCAACCTCCATCCTTGCGTTGATGGGTCCAGAGTATATCGATCAACTTTTGCCGACGATCTTTCTGCAAAAGGTCCGGCATACGTGCCGCAGCCCAGAGCAGGAGTACAGAGCCATAATCGTGAGGAGGCTTTGTTTCTCGCAGGTACTTTTGCAATAATCCAACACCCGATTTCAACTTTTCGTCCTTTAGATTTCCCCGCCATTGCGGTGCGGAGGCAACCGCCATGGCCGCCACAGTAGCTTCCTGAAAGGCGCTCGATTCCAGCGGCGGCCATAAAACCACCGAATGCCATGTGCCGGATTTTTCTTGGATACGAAACATCAATTCCAGTGCCGCTTGGGTTTCAGCAGACAGCTTGCCGGTCACGTGTCGGTCCCACTGCGCCAAGCCGACTGCGGTGTAAATTATCTCTGCGGGCTTTGTCTTTTTTAACAGATCAGCATGTTTCATTTTTTGTAATTCTGCCAATTCATCGGTGAGCAAATCACGAACTTCCTCGGTGGGCTCTCCCAGTACAGAAGTTAATTCCGGGCGAATTTGCATGTACGTGCCCGTTGTGTGGCATGTCACACAACCGCGCTTGCGCGTCCACGCCAGTGCGCCTTTCTCAAGATAGTCATCTGCCTTCGCCAGCGAAAATTGTTTTAACACAGCCTCATCTGCCGAGGCCGCTGGCACGGTGATGTCCGGTGATTGATACTGTGGCGTTGCAGCAAATAAAGCCGGGCCAATAAAAAGAAAGAGGATTTTTTTCATGGATTAAGTCAGGATTTCCTTCGCTACATTGCCGAATACATCAGTCAGCCGGAAGTCGCGGCCTGAGTAGCGGTAGGTGAGTTGTTCGTGGTCGATCCCCAGCAGGTGCAGGATTGTCGCATGCACATCGTGGATGTGCATCTTGTCGCGCTCAGCGTAAAAGCCGTAATCATCTGTGGCGCCAAAACTAAAACCACCTTTCACTCCTCCGCCAGCCATCCACATGGTGAAGCCCCACGGATTGTGGTCGCGTCCGTCCATGCCGCTGCCCTGCACGGTGGGCGTGCGGCCGAACTCGCCGCTCCACACGACGAGCGTGTCGTCAAGCAAACCGCGCGCCTTCAAGTCATGCAGCAAACCGGAAATGGGTTTGTCGACTTCGGACGCCTTTTCAGTGTGGCCTTTTCGGAGGTTGCCATGTTGATCCCATTGCACCTTGCTGTCGCTGTGGCTCACCTGCACGAAGCGCACGCCACGCTCAGCAAACCGCCGCGCCATCAAACACTGCCGGCCGAAATCTTCGGTGACCGCGTTGTCCAGCCCGTAGAGTTTGCGCGTGGCTCCGGTTTCACCACGGATGTCTTGAATTTCCGGCATCGCCGTTTGCATGCGGAAGGCCAGTTCGAAGGAATTGATGCGGCTCTCGAGAATGGGATTTGGCACGCCACCGAGATGGTCGTGATTGAGTTGTTTCAAGAAATCCAACTGCGCGCGCTGTTGACCGGGCGTCCACTTAGGATTTTTTATGTGATGCACTTTGGCGTCCTTCGCCTTGATGCTGGCGTTGCCAATGGGCGTGCCGGCGTAATGCGCGGGCAGGAACGCGCTACCCCAATTATTCACGCCGCCGTGCGCGAGCGTCGGACAAATGGTCACAAAGGCCGGCAGGTTGGCGTTCTCCGTGCCGAGCCCGTAGCTCACCCACGCGCCCATGCTCGGCCGCACAAAATTATCCGCGCCGGTGTGCAGCTTCAAAAGCGCGCCGCCGTGAGCCGGATTGGTGCCGTGCACGCCGTGCAGAAAACAAATGTCGTCGACGTGCCGCGCGACGTTTGGAAACAACTCGCTGACTTGATGCCCGCACTGTCCGTATTTTTTGAATTTCCACGGCGACGCCAGCAGGTTTCCAGTCGCGGCAAAGGTGACTTTCGGTTTTGCAAAAGGCAACGGTTTCCCGTGGTCACGCTGGAGCAATGGCTTGTACTCAAAAGTGTCCATATGCGCCGGGCCGCCCTTCATGAACAGGAAAATCACACGCTTAGCCCGTGGCCGAAAATGCGATCGCCGCGCCGCCAACGGGTTCTCCCCGTGCAACATGGACGTCAACGCCACCGAGCCGAAGCCCAGAGACGTTCGTTGTAGCATGTCGCGGCGTGTCATCATTTTAGGTAGAGAAATTCATTCGACGAAACCAACGCCTGACACAGTGCCTGCCAGCTCGCCTGCCGTTCTTGGCAAAATTCGTTCACGAAAGCCACAGCACGTTTGCTCTCATTGGCCGTCGGTTTGCGGTTGTAGACTTTCACGTAAAGCCATTCGACACGCTCGGTGTTGTTGAGTTTTTTCTCCGCCAATAATTGCTTGGCCATCGTTGCGCAGGTGCGGTGGACGAGTGGACTGTTCATTAAATACAGCGATTGCGGGGCGATGGTGGTGTCGGCGCGGTTGCCGTTCACGGTGCCGGGGTCAGGGAAGTCGAACAGCTCGAACAAATCGTAAACGTGATTGCGGATGACCGGTAGATAAATGGCGCGACGATTACTGTTGTAAGTGGTGGCGTCCTCGGAAGTGTGGTTGAAAACGAGTTTGTAGTTTTCAAACGTCCAAATCGTACCGCCCACTTTTAGGTCAAGTTGGCCGCTGATTTGTAAAAGTGAATCGCGCAGCGGCTCCGCTTCCATCCGACGCAAGGGCGCGCGCGACATCAAAACGTTCGTCGGGTCGATTTCCAGCGCGGCGGCGTTGGGCATGCTGCTCATTTGGAAGGTCGCCGAGTTGAGAATAAGTGCGTTGAGTTTTTTGACCGACCACCCGTTTTCCACAAACCACGCCGCCAACCAATCAAGCAGCTCCGGATGCGATGGCTTCACGCCGAGCTTGCCAAAATTATCCGGGGTGGTCACCAGTCCGCGGCCGAAGTGCCAGCGCCAAACCCGATTCACCATCACACGGGCCGTGAGGGGGTTGTTGCGGTTGGCAATCCACTGCGCCAGTTCAAGCCGCCCGCTGACTTTGTCGCTAATCGGTTTGCCATCCGAAAGCGCGCGGGGGAAATGGCGCGGCTGGATTTCGCCGGGGCGCTCGTGATTGCCGCGCACGAAGATGGGTAGATTTGTCGCGTTTCCGTCTTCTACCCCCATTGCGCTGGGTAGCACATATACATCGGCCTCCAATCGCTTGAGCGTTGAGTTTAGTTTTGCTAGTTCGACCTGATTGGTTTTTGAGTATTTTCCTTCGGGATTGGTGGGTAATTTTTCTAATTTCAATTCCACCAACAATTGTTGATTTGCCTTGGCGGTGAATGCGTTGACGACTTTTTTCTGCGTGGCAATCAGCGCTTCGTGTTTTTCCTTCAGCTTCTTATGCGCGGGCGTGGCGAAGGAATGCTCGTGCCACTTGGCAATGGTCTTTAGCGAGTCCATCGTTTTCGTGCTCTTGAAAATGCCGGCGAGCGCGTAGTAGTCGGCGGTGGGGATGGGGTCAAACTTGTGGTCGTGACACCGCGCGCAGCCAAGCGTGAGCCCAAGCAGCGCCTTGCCGAGCGTATCAATTTGCTCGTCGATGATGTCCATCTCCATCTTCATCTTGTCCGGCTCGGCGAGCACCTTTGGTCCAAGCGACAAAAACCCCGTGGCAATCCGTTGCTCGCGCCGCGCCGCCTCACCCTTGGTCGGCAAAAGGTCGCCCGCAATTTGCTCGATGACAAACTGGTCGAACGGCTTGTCCGCATTAAACGACGTCACCACATAATCGCGATACCGCCACGCATTCGCGTGCGCCGCATTTTCGTCGAGCCCGTTGCTGTCCGCGTAACGCACCACATCCAGCCAATGTCGCGCCCAGCGCTCACCGTACTGCGGAGTGGCCATTTGAATTTTGATTTCAGATTTCAGATCGACGATTTTGGAATTGGGCACGGGCGGCAGTCCTCTCAGCGCGTAGTGAATGCGCCGCTGCAAGTCGCGTGGGGCGGCGGCCGGGGCGGGTTGGAGGCCGGCTTTTTCCAACCGCGCGAGGATGAACTGGTCGATGGGAGTTTTGACCCACGCCTTGTTTTTTACCGTCGGCAGCGCAGGCTTTTTCACCGGTTGAAATGCCCAATGCTTCTGGCCTTTCGCGAGGTCAATTTTATCCGCTGCGGACAAAGCTGTCGCAACCAGCAGGAAAACCAACATTCGGGCAGTCATTTTCATCGCAATTACGCACAAGAAGTCTGAACATTTTCGTGCCGTTTTGCACGGATAAATTGGCCGTTCAGCCAAGCAACTCTTTCACCACATTTCCGTGAACGTCAGTGAGTCGGAAGTCGCGGCCAGCGTGGCGGTATGTGAGCCGTTCGTGGTCGAGGCCGAGGAGATGGAGCATGGTGGCATGGAGGTCATGAACGTGCACAACGTCTTTGACGGCGCGAAAGCCAAACTCATCTGTAGCGCCGTGGGCGTAGCCGCCGCGGGTGCCGCCGCCGGCGAGCCAGCAGGTGAATCCATAGTGGTTGTGGTCGCGGCCGTTGAGCGCGGGATATTCCGCCACTGGCGTGCGGCCGAATTCGCCGCCCCACAAAACAAGCGTGCTGTCCAACAGGCCGCGCTGGCGGAGGTCGGTGAGGAACGCCGCGAGCGGCTGGTCCCATTCGCCGGCGAGTTTGCGGTGGTTTTTCTCGAGGCCGTTATGGTTGTCCCACGGCTGACCGTTGCCGCTCCAAACCTGAATGAACCGCACGCCGCGCTCGAGTAACCGGCGCGTCATTAAAAGCTGCCGCCCGTGCGTGCCGCTGCCGTAGGCTTCGCGGATATGCTTCGGCTCGCGTTTAATATCAAACACATCCGTTGCCTCCGATTGCATGCGGAAGGCCAGCTCAAAAGTCTGGATGCGCGCCTCGAGTTGCGGGTCGGCGGCGCGCGCCTTGAGATGCCGCGCGTTGAGGGCCTGCGCGAGGTCAAGCTGTTGGCGTTGCTCGGAGGTGGACAATCGACTGTTGCGGATGTTGGCGATGAGCTTGGTGACGTCCGTATGTTTTGTGTCGAGGTGGGTGCCTTGATACGCGCCGGGCAAAAACGCGCTGCGCCAGTTACGCGTGGCCACGATGGGATAGCCGCCGGGACACATCACAATGAAGCCCGGCAGATTTTCGTTCATCGTGCCGAGCCCGTAATTCACCCACGCGCCAAAGCTCGGTCGAGGCAACTGTCCGTCGCCGCAATTCATCAGCATCAGCGACGGCTCGTGGTTCGGCACCTCGGCTTTCATCGAGCGAATCACGCACAAGTCATCCGCGGCGGCCGCCGCGGTCTTGGCGAAAATCTCGCTCACCGGCAGCCCCGATTGCCCATACTGTTTGAACGAATAGGGTGACCCCATTGCGTGCCCAGTGCGGCGTTCGGTGCGAAAATTTTTCACCGGCAAGGGTTGCCCGTGCAGCTTGGTGAGCATCGGTTTTGGGTCAAACGTATCGACCTGCGAAGGACCGCCGTTCATAAACAGGTGTACCACCCTCTTCGCCTTCGGCGCAAAGTGCGGCGCCTTTGGAGCATGAGGTTGCTCCCCATTCGCCAGTCCCGCCAAGGCCATCATCCCAAAGCCCGTGCCCGTGCGCGCAAGGAATTCCCGACGCGTGGTGACGAATTCCGCATTGCCCTGAATTGATGAAGGAGAATTCACTGACGTGAACCGTATGAAAAACAATAGGTTTTGCCAACCTCTTGTTGGCTGGGCGGATAGTAGAGATCACTTACTTTTTCAAATCAGAGCCCCGTTTGCCACCGGCGGCTTGGAGGATTTGGACTACCTTTGGCCGACCGGCTTTGACCGCCTCATTGTCGACTTTGATTTGCAGTAAACCGGTTATCAATCGGGCAAACCCCTGAAGCCCAGCATTCCATTCGCCGGAAGAGGCATCCAGTGGGGTCTCCCCTTTTTTATTACGTAGGTTGGGGTCAGCACCCTTGGCGAGAAGAAGCTTTACCGCCTCTGCCCGTCCAAAAAACGCCGCACCTTGCAGAGGTGTGCCCCCGTCATCACCCCGCGCATTCACATCAGCACCCTTACTTATCAGGTAACTGGCAACCTCAATCTCTTCGGTAAGAGTTGCCAGCGAGAGGGGTGTAATACCCATTGCATCCCGACTGTCCACCTTGATTCCATTGGCCAGTTGCTTTTTGACTTCGCCCAAATCCCCCGTTTTTGCTGCCGCCCAGATGGAATCCTTATCCTCTTTGCGCTTGGTAATGTTCCCCAAGACGAAGGGTGTATCCGGTCGGGCCGCCCACACCGGCATGCCATCGGAAATCTCCTCCATGATTTCCTCCCGCCGAGTGCGGATGAATTTTCGAATCCCCTCGAGTCGGAATTTGCGAATCTGGGAGGGGGCCAGAAACGGCTTGAGCATGATCTGGCTACGATCGATTTTGGCGATCATTTTTTCCTCGTCCCAGTGCTCGTCCATGAGCTTCACCAGCGTCCGCGCATAACGCTTACGGCAGGACTCGACCTGATAAAGCCGGAAGGCTACCCGGCCCTTGGTTTTCACCGAGATGGGAGCCCGTCGGTCGTTTGTAATTTTGCTGTATTTCTCAAAACCACAATCAAGTCCCCAGGGCATGAAATGGAACTTCTCAGTTTTCGGATTGAAATAGACAAAGAAGTTGTTGGCATTAGCAACATACCCGTCCCAGAAGCCGATCAATCCCTCGATTGCCCAGAAGGTATAGAATGAATCGAGATCCACATATTTGCCGATGGCCTTCTCCACGTCTGGTAGGTTTTCTTGCTCTAGCACCTCGGTCAGTTGCTCGATCTTGTCTCTCGCGAGCTTGTCTTTACCGTTTTTCTTCTCGAAGCTCTTCTCCCAACCGGCGAAAAAGTCCACCACGGTTCCCTCGTAAAGAGTACCGCGATCGTCACCAAAGCTCCGCCTCAGCAACGGTTTCTTCATAGATTCTACATGTGCATAGACGCCGAGATTTTTACCGTTGACCGTGATCCGCGCATAGCCACAGCGCGGGGCGGGAGAGCCGGCGGCATTGTAGAGGGCGTATCCCATGGTCTGGCTCATCAAGGTGAAGTCCTGCTGATTATTGTTAAACGTGAGCATCGTTAGCCCGTTTAGCTGAGCCTGCTTGTCCACGTGATTGAGCTTGATCTTGAGCGAAGGTCGGCTTGAGTTTAAGGAACCGAGAAATCCTTTCTTACGAAGCCCGACCTCGGAATATTCTACCCCGCCGATCTTCACCTTGGCTGTCACGTAAGTGTAGGGGCTATCGATCGGTCCATTCTTTCGCTGTGCCGAAAGGGCGGTGAAAAAATTGCGGGACTGATTACGAATGGTATCCCAGTCCTTTTCTTCAATGGTAATCTCTACCTCCAACACCTTGGTCGTTGAGAAGAGTTCCATTTGGGCCTTCTGATTGACCTTCTCCTGCTTGCCCAGTGCTGCAGCCCCCAACAGGTAAAGACCCATAACCAAAAAAAGTGGCACAAGATAATGAAGCCCGTTGCCCAGCCAACGATAAACCTTGGCGAGGCCGGATTCCCAGTGGTGTGAAAATGTTTTCATCACAATGTATACAGCATACCGTGCGAGGCAGTTACAGCGTACCTCACGTTAATGGTAATTTCGAGGCGGGACAAGCCCCAACTGGCAGCAACCGTGTACATACTTTGAGCATGCCCCATTGCGGGGTGTGAACGGGTGGAGCATATCCTTCACTTCACGGTGGTCGCCCTCGGGGCACTTTACTTCTACCACGAACAACTCTGGCATCCGGTGCGGAAATAAAGTGGAAATGGCTCCCTTCCCCATCTGTTTGTAAAACGTGAGATCATAATCCAGCGTAGCCCGAAGACGGCCATCGGCAGAGGCAAAGTGTTCGCGACGGTATTCCACCAACACCACCGGGTCACTTCGCTTGAGCAATGGCAGCAGATGTTTGGGAGGCAGCGAGTTTACCAATTCATCGTGAATCCGCCGATAGCTCGTCTCGCCCAAGTCCTGCCGCGGCCGCAGCTCCAGCCGGTGCTTGCCCGTCGCACGGTTGTCCCGCCACTTGATTTCGAGGAACACAACCTCACCCGGCTTAAGCGAATCATACCAGCGCAGCCGCACCTTCTGGCGCGGGCTGATGCCATCCAGGTTCGCCGTGCAATCGCCCAGCAACGGGTCATCAAAATAAATGCTCCGCACCGTCGACACCGGCTTGTTGTGAACCAGCCGCCGGCCATTGCCCTCCATCAACCGCCGGAACTTACCCACGTCCGCGTTCGGCAAAATAAATTTCGTTTCCCGCCGGATCGCCAAATCCTTCCGTGTGATATCCTCCCCGATAAGCTCAAACAGACCCGTCCCAATTTCCTGCTCCACTGCCATCATGCCAATCGCCTTTAAAATGTTGATTCGAGGTTCACGTAGGAAAACTCGCATTCTGGCAGCTGCTTACGCAGCTGCGCAATCAATGCTGCCGTCTCGCTGCCGCTCTTTTGATTGATCACAATCCGAACCTGCCCGCGTCCCTGCTCAATATCAAACCGCTGGAGCGAATAGCTGCCCACCAGTTCATCCACCACCGCCAGCACCCCTCCGGATTCCTCGCCAAAATATTTCTCCGCATCACCTGAAATAGTCAGCAACAAGTTCTGCTGCCGGCCTTTCCCCGAGGCAAAATGGATGCCCACGATAAACACCGTCGCTGCCACCACCACCACCAGTGCCAAAAGCGGCTGTTCCGCCCCCAGCGCCAAGCCAACGCCGATGCACAGGAAAAGATACACCAGCTCTTCCGGATCCTTGATGGCTGCCCGAAAGCGCACAATTGAGAGAGCTCCCAACAAGCCCAGCGAAAGCGTCCATGACGACTTGACCACTGCTATTACACCGATGGTAACAATCGTGAGCAGCGGGAAAATTCGAGCCACCGAGTCTGCATCCGAAACCGATCCATTGCACTGCCGATAAAGAAACCGAATATAAAGCCCCAAAACCCCGCCCATCAGCAGATACACCGCTATCGTCATCGCCGACACTGACTTTGCATTCGAAACAGAGAAATTTTCTTTTAATCCCTCAACCCAGTTTTTTTCCTCCACCTTGCCGGGGGGATTTCCATTGGCCTCTCCCTCCATCTTGCCAGAAGAATTCTGGTCAGGATTACCTTCTGTTTCCTGATTGGCACAACCAACCAGTAACAAGCCCGCCATCAAAACCCATAGAATATTTTTTGCCATTATTTCGTGTACTAACGGCATTATTCAGCAAAAGGTTACACGGAGACAAGAAATCATTTCAGTCAACGAACGAGAATTCATTGGTCAAAAGAAGTGCATGGACAAAAAATTGCCATTTCTCTGGGGTTGGACTATCGCCGAGATATGTCTTCGCTAAAGCCAGTTCCTCCGCCTCGGGCGCGCGGCCAAACAGTATCTCATAAAGGCGTTTCACTTTCGTCGATGAGCCCGCCGGCAAATCCTTCCGCGCTGCAATACGATTTGCGTAGTCAATAATCGTTCCGTTGTTCATCAAGTACAACGCCTGTGGAGAAACAGTTGTGGATTCGCGGCGGGCGCAAGTGATGCTCGGGTCCGGGAAATCGAACGCGCGCAATACCGGCGCGAGATCCATGCGATTGATACGGCCGTAAATGCTGCGACGACCATTGAAGCCGGCGAGAACATTGACGGGTGGGCCACCCATTTTTTTATCAAGTTGACCGGTAACGGCGACGAGTGCATCACGCATTGACTCAAAGCCGAGCCGATGGCGATTGAATTTCCAGAGTAAGCGATTATCCGCGTCGACCAATTTTGGATCTGGGCCTTGGTCATCGGCCATTTCTCTCGGATGGGTGGACGCCATTTGCCACGTGGCGGAGGTTATGATTTGACGGTGCAAATGTTTGAGTGACCACCCGTTTTTAATGAAATCCGTGGCGAGCCAATCGAGCAACTCGGGATGGCTCGGCGGCTCGCTGCGCAGGCCAAAATCGCTCGGCGTGTTGACGAGTCCTCGCCCGAAATGCCACGCCCACACACGGTTGACGATGACGCGCGCGGTGAGTGGATTATTCGGCGAGGCGATGGCACGGGCCAACTCAAGGCGGCCGCTGCCGTTTTGGAAGGGTTCGCGCCCGGAGCCGGACAGCACCTCGAGGAATTGGCGCGGGACGGGCACGCCGCGTTGGTGCGGATTGCCGCGCTTGAAAATCACGGGGTCGTGCGGCGGGTCAATATCCGTGAGCACCATAGCGCGGGCCGGCGCGCCCTTGCCGGTCATACTCCATTGCTCGACGCCCTTGATGAGTTTTTTATAAACCGCCTGATCAGGGCGGTCGGGAATGAGGGCAAGGAAACCCCAGCCGAGACGCCGAGGAATCATCGGTGGCGAGCCTTGACCGTAAATAACCTGCCGTAATGCCTCAGCGTCGGCGTCGGTGAGACACACACTTTT
>JAPKEI010000385.1 GCA_028872685.1 Verrucomicrobiota bacterium
GCAAGTAACTCGGTGTAGAGCGTAACGAGGCGACTAACCTCAGCACGCTTTGGCAGTCGCGAAAGGCAGAGGTTAAGCCCAAATGAAACGCGCTCGTGCGGGGTGGTGCCACCTTCCTTCACTATTCGGCGCGCCAACGCCTGTGCGGCTTCTATATAAACCGGGTCGTTCATCGTCACCAACGCTTGCAGCGGCGTGTTGGTCGGTACGCGGCGCACGGTGCACACGTTGCGATTGGGCGCATCGAAGGCGGCCAGCGAGGGGTATGGATTGGTGCGACGCCAGTTCGTATATAAACCGCGCCTGTATTTGTCCTCGCCCGCGCTGGTTTGCCAGTCGATGCCGCTGCCGAACGCGGCCTTGATGCCGAGGTTGGGTTGATACGGTTTTACCGGCGCGCCGTACATTTTGGCACTGAGCAATCCGCTCACGGCAAGCGCTTGGTCGCGCACCATCTCGGCGGACAACCGCAGCCGCGGGCCGCGAGCGTAAAAGCGATTAGCGGGGTCGTTTTCAAGTTGCACCGGCGTGGTGCGCGCGGATTGGCGATACGCGGCGCTGGTGACGAGTAGTTTCACAAAGGCTTTGGTGTCCCACTTGAGCCGCACCATTTCCGTGGCCAGCCAATCGAGTAATTCCGGATGAGTGGGTAATTCGCCCTGCGAGCCAAACTCTTCGCTCGTCCGCACAAGGCCGTTGCCGAAAATGGATTCCCAATAGCGATTGGCAATCACGCGGGCGGTCAGCGGATTGCGCTCGTCCATCAACCAATTTGACAACGTGAGCCGGTTGATTTTATTGTCCGCCACCGCCACTGCAAACACCGCCGGCACACCCTCGCTCACGCGCCCTTCCTTCACCTGATAATTTCCACGCACTTGAATATGCGTCTCGCGTCCCTTGGCCAACTCGCGCATCACCGGCACGCTGGTGGCGGCTTTCATTCCGGCGAGTTTTTTCTTGGCCGCCGCGAGTTCGGTTGCCTTCGCTTTTGTCCTGGGGTTGTTGGCGGCGAAAAAATCCTTGAGCTGTTTGGTTTGTGCCGCCGTGCGTGTGGCGGACGGAACGCGCAAGACAGCGAACACGCCTTTCGGCAGAGCTTGCTCGATCGGCGCCAATCCACCCGTCACCATCGCGACTACCACTTTTGTTTCCTTAAAATCTTTGATGGCAAATTCCAGCGTATCACCCGCCTCAATCGTCAACGGTTTGTCCAAACGCAACAGTCCGTCCACCGTTGGATGCGGCACGCGCACGAAGGGCAACACACGCGCGCCATCGAGCCCGTACGCTACGCTGGGATTGAAGATCTTGTTCGATTCCTGTTTCCAAATCACATTGCGATTCGCATCGAGCACCTCAACGCGATGCACCTTGAGCCGCTGCGGGGTGTTGGCCTCGAGCCGGTTCCACAGCATCAGTTTTTCAATCGGCACTTCCGCGCCGAGATCCACTTCCCACCACGGATTATTTTCCTGCGCGGTGTGCGTCACGGATTTATTTAGAAAGATGCCATTCGTGTTACCGTCGTTGCCATACTTCGCCGGACCAGCGAACGCCGTACTGCTCTGTGTGGCTTTTCCCTTGGGCGCGATGTTTTTGCCATTGCTGAAAACCTGCACTTCGGCGAGATGCAGATACACTCCGTTGCCCACATTCGTCACGCGCACGAAGCGGCCGTTGAGATTTTTTTTGCCTTGCGGGCGCAGCTTAAGCGTCAGTCGTTCTTCGAGCTTACCCACACCCTTCACTTGCACGCCCGTAATTTTTTGAGCCAGCGGGTTTGCTGACAGACCCTTGCCCGCCAACACTTCCGTTTGGAGCAACTTTGGGGTCACCGGTTTTTCAAATGCCGCCTTCCACGCCGGAAGGCCATCCACCGCCGTGGTCTTGAGTGCGTCCAGTTCCTTTTGCAGCACGGCGACCTTGTGCTCCAATTCAACTTTTTGCTGCTTTTGCGCCTCAGTGAAAATACTCATCAACGGCGCTTCATTGCGTTTGTCGCTGTCCTCCGAATTATTGAAAATGGCGAACATTTGAAAATATTCCTTTTGGCTGAGCGGATCGTACTTGTGATCGTGGCATTGTGCACAGGCCATGGTGGTTCCCATCCACGTGGCCATCGTCGTGTTCACGCGGTCAACCACTGCGACGTTGCGAAACTCCTCATCGTCGGTGCCGCCTTCGCTGTTGGTTTGGGTGTTGCGATGGAAGGCAGTGGCGACGAGTTGGGCGGGCGTAGGCGTGGGCAGTAAATCGCCGGCGAGTTGGTCGCGAGTAAACTGGTCGAAAGGTTGGTTGCGGTTGATGGCGCGGATAACCCAATCGCGATACGCCCAAATGGTGCGCGGCGGATCGTCGGCATAGCCCGCACTGTCGGCATAACGCGCGAGGTCCAGCCATTGGCGCGCCCAATGTTCGCCGTAGGTG
>JAPKEI010000047.1 GCA_028872685.1 Verrucomicrobiota bacterium
GCTGCGGGTCGAAGTAGGCGGCGAGTCACTGGAATTAAAAGTCGACAAGCCGTTTATCCCGGTGACGACCCCCAGCCCGGATCGCATTAGTCGTAAGGAGGCGCCAGAGCGCACGTGGGGCAGCCTGCATGCCGGCACGGTTCGCTTGGCCAAGGGCAAAACCGAACTCAAAATCCGCGCGCTGGAGATACCCGGTGCCGAGGCGCTGGAGCTAAAGGCGGTGCACCTGATTCGGCAGCGTTGATTTACCCCTCGCCGCCTGATTCTGCGGCGGTCAGGTTTAAATGGTTGAAACGGAGAAACTTCCCGAAGTTCAAAGGGCTTGGCCAATCTCCCCGTTCAAGCGATATTCGGGCGTGCGCCGCCGCCTAAGCCAGCAACCCTGCACCTCCCGGATGGTTGTTACCCTCGTGTTGTGCCTGCTTGCCTGCGCTCAAGCCTCTGCCGCGGGTGAGTGGCAGTCCGCCGATGGGTATCGCTTCAAGGCATTGACCGTTTCGACCAACGAACCGGTTGGCTTTACTTCGCTGTCGCCCGGCTCGACCGGAATCGACTTTGTCAATCGGTTGGGCAAGGAGAGGTACACCACCAATCAAATTTACCTCAACGGTGCCGGGGTGGCTGCTGGTGATTACGACGGCGACGGGATGTGCGACCTGTTTTTTTGTGGTCTCGATTCTGAAAATAAACTTTATCGAAACCTGGGCGGATGGAGGTTTGAGGACGTATCCACAAAAGCCCGTGTCCGGGGGAAAAACATCGCAACAACCGGCGCGAGTTTCGCCGACGTAAATGGCAATGGCCGGCTTGACTTGGTGTTGAACTCCCTGGGGCAGGGCACGTGGGTGCTGCTCAACGACGGGCAGGGATCTTTTCAAGCCACCCGGCCGCTGAACCCCAAGGGCGGCGGCATGTCGCTGGCCTTGGCGGATGTTGATCAGGACGGCGACCTTGATTTGTACGTGGCCAACTACCGCACGGTCACCGTTCGAGACCAGCCCGGCATCAAGCTCCGTGGCAGCACCATCGACGGCAAGCCGCAGGTGATGTCGATCAACGGCATGTCGCTAGAATCGGCCAATTCCGTGGGGCGCTTCACGCTCACGGCCAACGGTAAAATTCTTGAACATGGCCAGGCAGATCGCCTCTATCTCAACGATGGTAGCGGCAGGTTCTCTCCCGTCTCCTTCACCGCCGGCGCCTTCCTCGACGAGGACGGCCAGCGCTTGGCCAAGCCGCCTTATGACTGGGGGTTGTCCGCCATGTTTCGGGACATGAACAGGGACGGTCGCCCCGATCTCTACGTTTGCAATGACTTCGAGTCGCCCGACCGAATCTGGATCAACCAGGGCAAGGGTGTCTTCAGGGCAATCGATCGGTTGGCCATCCGCAAGAGTAGTCATTTCTCGATGGGGATCGATTTCGCGGATCTCAATAGGGATGGCCTCGATGAGTTCATCGTCGTCGACATGCTCAGCCGCCAGCATGTTTTGCGACACACCCAGTTAAGTAACCGGAAGCCACCGGAACTGCATTTTGGCGTATACAACGACCGTCCGCAGTACAGCTACAACACTGTATACCTGAACAACGGCGACGGTACCTACGCCGAGATTGGATTCCACACCAATCTCGCGGCAACGGAGTGGTCCTGGTCGCCTGTTTTTATGGATGTTGACCTTGACGGCTACGACGATTTCCTCGTGACCACCGGCCACCCGCTCGACATGCAGGACATGGATGTCACCAACAAAGGTGAGGAACTGAAGCAGGAACGAAAGCACTCTCACCGCGAACTGCTCGAGATGCGGTTTATGTTCAAGCCGCTCGTGCTGCGCAACTTGGCTTTCCGAAATCAGGGCAACCTCCGCTTCGTCGAGAAAAGCGCTGACTGGGGGTTTGATCACGCCGGCATCTCTCACGGCATGGCGCTTGCAGATCTGGACAACGACGGCGATATGGATATCGCGGTGAATAATTTCAACGAAACTGCAACGGTGTATCGGAACAACGTTCCCGCTCCACGCATCACTGTGAACCTTCGAGGCATGCCGCCCAACACGCAGGGGATTGGGGCGCGAATTACGGTCGAATCTGAGGGGTTACTGCAGTCGCAGGAAATAATCGATGGCGGACGATACCTTTCCGATGACGAGGCGGTTCGGGTGTTCGCAGCCAGTAAGCCAATCCAAAAAATTAACGTCTCTTGGCCAAGCGGCAAGGTCAGTACTGTCGCAGTTGTGTCGCCAAACCGGCTTTACGAAATTCACGAGAGTGGTGCCGGCCAAGCGGAGAAAAATAAAGAGACAAAACCAACCCCGTTTTTTAAGGACGTCAGCCACCTGCTGTCACACAAGCACACGGAGAAGGCGTTCGATGATTTTTCGAGACAGCAACTTCTACCCAGAAAACTGAGTCAAGAGGGGCCGGGGGTCGCCTGGTTGGATTGGAATGGCGACGGGTGGGATGACATCGCCGTTGCCACGGGAAGTGGCGGCAGGCTTGGCTTGTTTTTGAGCGACGGCAAAGGTGGCTTCGAAAAAGCGCAAACGGCATCTCTTGATCAAGTGAGTCCTCGCGACCAAGCCTGCATTCTTGGGCTGAATTCAAACAAAAAGGGTCTGCTTGTGCTTCAAAGCAACTACGAGGACGGCTTGGCATTTGGTCCTGCGTTGCAACTGCACAGAACCACCGACACTCCTAAAAAGCTACTAAACGCCGGAACGGTTTCCTATTCGACTCTATGCGCTGCGGATTACGATAGCGACGGGGATCTTGACCTGTTCGTGGGCGGGCGATGCCGGCCGGGGAGTTACCCGTCTCCAGTTGCCTCCGTGATCCTGCGTAATGACGGTGGGCAATTCGTTAAAGACGACAAACATGCCGCACTGCTCAGCAAAGCTGGCTCCGTGAGTGCCGCAGTTTGGACCGATCTGCTGGGCGATCACCACCCGGAACTCGTGTTGGGCTGCGATCCCGGTTTGATTCGTGTTTACCGTAATATCGCCGGTTCACTTCGGGAGGTGACCGCCGAACTCGGACTGGGGGATCGTGTTGGTTTTTGGAACAGCATCACTGCCGGCGACTTTAATGGGGACGGCAACATGGATTTGGTCGCCGGTAATATTGGCGCCAACTCGGAGTATGAGCTCTACGTCAAGGATGGGATCACATGGCATCACGGCGACCTGTCCGGGGGCGGTATGCACGAGGTGTTTGAGTCTTACAACGGGGCAAGTTCGGGCAAGCTTTTGCCGATCAGGAATTTACCCTCAGCGCTCCGGGCTATTCCATTCCTACGCGAGCTTTACCCCACGTACGCCGCCTATGCGAACGCCACATCAATGAATATTTTTGGCGAACAAAAAAGCAAACTGACCGCCATCCGGGTCACCTCGCTTGAGTCCGTCGTGATGATCAATCGCGGGGACTCACTTGATGTTACCCCTCTCCCGTTGGAAGCGCAATTGGCCCCGGTGTTTGGTATCTCGGTAGCCGATTTCGACGCAGACGGCAGTGAAGATTTGTTTTTGGCGCAAAACTTTTTTGGCACACGCCCCGACTTCCCAAGAATGGATGCAGGCCAGGGCTTGCTACTGAAAGGCGAGGGCGATGGGGGTTTCAAGCCGATGACTTCTGCGATTAGTGGTATCCGGCTGACCGGCGAGCAAAGGGGCAGCGCCGTTGCCGATTTCGACCGTGACGGTCGAGTCGATTTGCTTGCTGGACAAAATGCAGGTGAAACAAAGTTATACATTAACATGATGCCCCAGAGTGGGATACGCGTTTATCTCTCCGGCCAAAACGCAAATCAAAGTGGCGTCGGAGCCAAGCTGCGCCTGGGCACGGAAACCAAGCTTGGCCCTGCGCGAGAAGTTCGAGCTGGTGGAGGATATCGCTCACAGGATGCAGCAATCCAAGTGTTGAGTTTGGGTGACGCTACACCCACCCGGCTCCAAGTCGCTTGGCCAAACGGGAAAATCACGACCACAGAAATCGCTGAGGGAGCCTCCGAAATCACCGTAAGGGAACCCACCCAATGAGCGCGAGTAATACAAAATATTTGGTTGTGCTAATTGTTATCTGCTTTGCCGGTGATCAAACGATTCGGGGCCTTGAATGGAAAGCAGATGATAGTGGCTTGGCGAGCGCGCCTCTTGCCGTGCCGAAGAAAGGCAAGGCTGGATTCAAGCGGCTGCTCTCGCCGAAGACCGGGATTGAATTCAAAAACCTGCTCGACAACGAGCGTTCTATTCGCAATCGAAACCTGCTCAGCGGTTCAGGAGTGGCTGCCGGCGATTTTGACGGTGACGGATGGTGCGACCTGTACTTTTGCGGGCTCGACAATGGCAACAGACTCTACCGCAACCTTGGTGGCTGGAAGTTTGAGGATATCACCGAAAGGACAGGAGTCGCGTGCGTTGGACAGGATTCAACCGCCGCCGGTTTTGCTGATGTTGACGGTGACGGTGACCTTGACTTGTTAGTCAATGCGCTTGGCAGGGGAACAAGATTGTTTCGCAACGATGGAGGTTTTAAACTAGTCGAGATCACGAAAGGATCCGGTTTGGCTTCGACTGCAGGGAGCATGTCAATGACGTTGGCAGACATTGACGGTGACGGCGACTTGGATCTTTATGTGGCCAATTTTCATCCGACGACGATTAAGGACCGGCCGAACACAAAAATCCGCGTGAACCTGGTAAATGACCGCCCTGTGGTCCAGTCGGTCAACGGGGTGTCGGTAGATGAACCGAAACTAAAAGGGCGTTATGAAATTTCACAGAGCCGGGATATACTTGAATATGGCGAACCCGATTTCCTCTTTATCAATGATGGCAGCGGAAACTTCACAAAGGCTGATTATCTGGAAAGGTTCCGGGCCGAAAACGGCGAGCGCCTGGCCAAGCTCCCAATGGACTGGGGGTTGGCTGCCCGTTTTGCGGACATAAACCAGGACGGTTCTCCTGACCTTTATGTTTGCAACGATTTGTTCACGCCCGATCGAATCTGGATAAATGACGGCAAAGGCCGTTTTCGCGCCATCGCGAAATTGGCGGTTCGTAGCACCTCAACTTTCTCTATGGGCGTTGACTTCGCGGATTACGATCGTGACGGGGATACTGATTTTTTTGTAGTGGATATGCTGAGTCGCGACCATCAGATGCAGCATGTTCAAATCTCTGAAATGGTGTCCAATAACGAACCGCACACGTTGTTGAATAGTCGCCCACAAATCTCCCGGAACACGCTGCAGGTAAACCGCGGCGACAACACGTTTGCGGAGTTGGCCTATTACGCAAATATCGAAGCGTCCGAGTGGTCCTGGGGGCCGATATTTCTCGATATCGATTTGGATGGCTACGAGGATATTCTGGTGACCAACGGCCAGTTGCGGGATTTTCAAAACGCCGATATGGCCGCAAAGATCGAGGCAGAAAAGAAGAGAGGTGCTCTGTCGCAAAAAGATATATTGAACCTGATTTCCCTGTTCCCTGACCTGCGAACCCCGAACGTGGCTTTCAAAAACAACAGGGACGGAACTTTCAGCGACTTTTCAGCCGAGTGGGGCTTTGCTGAACCTGGCATTTCACAAGGCATGGCATTGGCGGATCTCGATAACGATGGCGACATGGATGTGGTCATGAACAATCTGCTGGAGGATGCTGGCATTTACGAGAATCTGGCGACTGGCTTGCGCGTCCGCGTTGGGCTTCGGGGTCTTAACGGAAACCATTTCGGCATTGGCTCGAAGGTTGCGCTCAGCCAGGGAGGGAGTGTTCAACAACAGGAAATCATATCCGGCGGACGCTACTTGTCGTCGGGGCAACCCGTTCGCTCGTTCGGTGTCCCGGGCGGTGATTTTGAAATAACCGTCACTTGGCCAAGCGGCCGGGTCAGTCAACTCAAGTCACTCAAGGCCAACTTTGCTTATATAATTACTGAGCCGGATGAGCCTGCCTTGCCCAAGCCGGTGCAAACTCACGCAGCTCCCTTATTCGAGGACGTATCAGACGCGTTGGGTCACTCGCATTTTGATGAGCCTTTTTTGGATTTTCGGCGGCAGTTACTTATTCCGTTCAAGTACAGCCAACCCGGCCCTGGCCTGTGCTGGCACGACATCAACAGCGATGGTTGGGATGATCTGATCATCAGCAGCGGAGCCGGCCGGCGCTTGACCATGTTTCGCAATGAAAAGGACGGGGCGTTCAAGTCTATCACGTCGCCGATTTTGAAACCCACCAGTTGGGATCAGACGATGGTTCTGCCGTTCGCCACTCCCGAGGGTGCCCCTGCGCTGATGACAGGCGTGTCGAATTACGAATCCGGTTCCGATGAGTTGCCATCGATCATGAGCTACGACTTTGGAGGGCGCAAAGCCAGCGGAATTCGCACCGGCGGAATGAGTAGCACGGGGCCGCTGTGCCAGGCGGATCTTGATGGGGACGGGGATCTAGACTTGTTCGTGGGTGGACGTATCGTTCCTGGCCAATATCCGGCTCCAGCGAACTCTGTACTGCTCGAAAACCGTGATAACAAATTCGTTGTAGCTCACGAGTGGCCCAAGTTGGGGATGGTGCAGGGTGCCGTGTTCAGTGACATCACAGGAGACAGTCGACCGGAATTGATACTCTCCCTTCACTGGGATTCGCTCCGTGTTTACAGTTGGGAAAAAGGGAGTTGGAAGGCGCGTGAAATTACGCGTGAACTTGGTTTGGAATCGCACCGAGGCTGGTGGAACGGTGTTGCCACCGGTGATTTCAACAACGACGGCAGAATGGATATTGTTGCCACCAACTGGGGCTTGAACTGGAGAAACAATCCGACTCCATCCAATCCAATCCGGGTCTATCACGGCGACATGGACGGGGACGGTGCGGTTGATGCCATCGAGTCCATTCGCCGAAACGGGAAATGGCAACCGGAGCGGAGACTGGGCGTTCTGAGGGCAGCGATCCCGCTTGTCAGCGAGCGGGTGTTCAGTTTTGAACAAGTGGGCAAAAGCTCGGTGGTACAGGTTTTTGGCGAATTACTGGAATCCACATCGATTCTTGAAGTGGTTGAGTTTCGATCAATGATCTTCCTGAATCTAAAGGATGGGATGAAGCCGGTTGAGTTGCCAGCCGAGGCGCAATGGGCTCCTGGCTTCGGCGTGATTGCGGAGGACTTTGACGGTGATCGAAATCAGGATCTGTTTATCGCTCAAAACTTTTTTCCCACCAACCCGGAATACTCAAGGTGCGATGCTGGGAGGGGCTTGTTAATGCTCGGAGATGGCCACGGTGGATTTGAGGCGATCGCCGCAAGTCAAAGCGGGGTGCTGGCGTACGGCGAACAAAGGGCGTGTGCCGTTTCGGACTTCAATCGCGACGGGAGGATGGACTTGGCTATCGGCCAAAACAACGCGCAAACCAAGTTGCTGCTCAACAAAACGGGCGTCGCCGGAATCAGGGTGAGGTTAAAGGGGCCCACGCAAAACCCGGCTGCAGTTGGCGCGAAAGTTACACTGCAAACCACCGGAAACCACACGGTTACAAAAGAGGTGCAGTCAGGGTCCGGTTATTGGGCAGTCAACAGTTCCGTTCTGATTTTACCTAAGCTGGGCCGGGCGCACGGATTGACTGTCGCTTGGCCAAGCGGGCGTGCAGTGAACTATAAAATCCCCGGGGACGTCAGGGAACTACTGCTTCAGGAAAGCGGTAAGGCCATTTTTTTGAAGGCACGATGAAACAGACCCGACATCAACTAGTGTGTCGATGTTGGATGCTGTTCGCGTTCGTTTTAATTCTCCCCAACTCCTTGAGTTCACTTGAGTGGATTGAAAAAGATGGGTACCGCTTTGCCAAGTTGACGGTTGAGTCAAGTGAACGAGATGGGTTCAAATTATTGGAGAATCGAGTCACAAGAGTTGAGTTTGCGAATCGTTTGACCCGTCAATTGGTTGGCAAAAACAGGAACCTTGCCAACGGTTCGGGCGTGGCAATCGGCGATGTGGACGGCGATGATCTGCCGGACATTTACTTTTGCGGACTTCAGGTGAACAACAAACTATACCGCAATCAGGGTGGGTGGCGGTTTGAAGATATCACAGCCGAATCAGGAGTGGCCTGTCCGAGGCAATACTGCACGGGAGCCTTGCTCGCTGATGTTGATGGAGACAACGACAACGACCTGTTAGTGACCGGCTTGGCCAAGGGGACACGGTTGTTCCTGAATGATGGCTTCGGTAAGTTCACCGAAAAAAATGATTCAGGTTTGTTCCCCAAACTCGGAGCCACCTCCATGGCCTTGGCTGACATAGATTCAGATGGCGATCTGGATTTATATGTCACTAACTATCGAACCACTAACTATAAGGACCGCCCCCCGGGAGTGAATGTCGAGGTCAAACAGGAAAACGGCAAAGTCATCGTCACGCCGGCAAACCGATTCCTGGCATTAAAGACAAAGCGCCAAGACGGAGTACACCTTGTTGAATTGGGCGAGCCTGATTTCTTATATGAGAACCTTGGCGCGGGCCGGTTCAAGCCTGTAAGCTGGACGAACGGGCGATTCCTGGATGCCGGCGGTAAAGCAATCACAAAGCCGCCCATGGACTGGGGGTTGAGCGTCATCATGCGCGACGTCAACGGTGACAAACTGCCCGATATTTACGTGTGCAACGACTTTTTTTACTCAGTGGACAAGTTCTGGATCAACCAGGGCAGGGGAGTGTTCAAGCAGGCAGGCCCCCGGATTATCAGGAACTTCAGCATGTCCTCCATGTCCGTTGATTTTGCCGATATAAACCGAGATGGCCATGATGATTTTTTTGTCGCCGACATGCTCTCAATGAGAAGTGAATACCGTCACACTCAGCGCGCCAATGTGTTGAGCGATGAACTAAACCTCCCCGCCACCGATGCGAAGTTTCAACCGGAATTCCCACGAAACACGCTCCAGCTAAATCGGGGCAACAACTCCTTCGCTGAAATCGCCCAATTAGCCGGCGTCCATGCAAGTGAATGGACGTGGGCAAGCCGTTTTTTGGATGTGGATTTGGACGGTTACGAGGACTTGATTTTGACAACTGGAAATGAGTCTGACGTGCTGGATGCCGACATGATGGGGATCGTGGCCAGCTCGCCGCAAACAAGAGAGGCGCACGCCAAAAACATGATGCACTTCCCAAGCCTCAAGACTCCGAACCTGATTTTTCGCAATAACGGCAACCTTACGTTTGGAGAGAGAGGCAGGGACTGGGGGTTTGGGCAAGTGGGGGTTTCTCATGGCATGGCAGCGGGAGATTTGGATAACGATGGTGATTTGGACTTGGCGGTCAACAACCTTAACGCATCCGCTTTTGTATTCGAAAATGTGGCAGCAGGCGACCGCGTTTCGTTCAGGCTCAAGGGCAAATCACCCAACACATCAGGCATCGGGTCAAGGATTACGCTCAGATCAGGGGGCTTCGATCAAAAACAAACCATCATAGCTGGTGGCCGTTATCTCTCCGGAGATCAACCGCTTTGCGTCTTCGGTATTCCGCATGTCACACCGGACATGTCCGCCGAAATCGTATGGCCCGACGGTTCGGTTTCAGAAATTCAACAGATCACCTCCAACGCTCTTTATGAAGTCAATCAATCCAGTGCTGAGTTCAGAACTCATCAAGCGACAAACCCAATTAAGCCGCTTTTCAGGGATGCCTCGGAACGAATCAAGATTAGGCATGTGGAAAATCTACATGACGATTTCATCTCCGACCCACTGAAGCCAAGCAGTCAGTCTGAGCTTGGGCCGGGCGTTTGCGCCGCCGACATTGATGGAGATGGTTTCGACGAATTGTTTATCGGCGGCGGCAAGGGGGGGAGGCTCCTCGGTTTCAAATTCCCCCAAGTGATCCAGAGCGAAACTCCGACGGATCTCAACTTATCGTGGGGCGGAAACTTGAAACTAATACGTGATAATTCAGCGATTCTTGGGTACGAGTCGCCATCTTCGGGGTTGGTGTTGCTATCGGCACTTTCAAGCCATGAGGATGGATTGGCTGTTGGCTCAGCGCTCAATGCATTGTCCGGGGATTCAAGCCGGGAAATACTTGCTGCAGGCCCGGATTCGCCAGGCCCGATGTCAATGGCGGACATCGATGACGACGGAGATCTTGATTTGTTCGTTGGCGGGCGAGCTCGAAAGAACGATCCTTATTTAGGCATCAGTTCGACAGTCTACCTCAATAGTCCAGACGGATTTACCCCGATGAAAGAGAGCGGTATCACTCAAAATATTGGGGCTGTGTCCGGCTCCGTCTTTTCTGATTTGGACAACGATCATGACATGGATCTGATTCTTGTACGCCAGTGGAATTCCCCATTGGTGTTGATCAACGACAACGGTACGTTTAGCGATCAAACAACTCAATGGGGCCTCTCCAAATTCCATGGACTTTGGAACGGCTTAACCACGGGTGACTTTAACGCCGACGGCCGGATGGATGTTTTGCTGACCAATGTCGGCCGGAACTCAAGGTATCTCGAACATCTTTCCGAGGAGATTTGGTTGCATGTCGCGGATTTCAACCAAGATGGAATCGTCGAGGGGATCGAGTCGATTTGGGACCCCTTTTTGGGCAAACGCGTCCCGGTTCGCGGTCGATTGGCCTTAGCCAAGGTTCTACCGTGGGTTGCCGGGATGCACCCAACATTCAGGGCCTTTGCCCAAGCAGATGTTCAGGCCATGCTTCAGCCTGCTGGGCTCACCCCCGCAGTGCTTAAACTAAACACACTTGAAACGACTTTGTTTTTGAATGCCGGCGAATCATTTGAAAAAATTGATCTGCCTACTGAAGTCCAGTTTGCACCCGCTTTCGGTTGTTCCGTGGCTGATTTTGATGGCGACGGGAATGAGGATATTTATCTCGCACAAAATTTCTTCAATGTGGATAGCGAGTCGTCAAGACACGATGCGGGCCTTGGCTTGGTGATGCTGGGCGACGGGCAGGGAGGGTTCAGGGCGCTCTCGAGTACTGAGTCTGGTGTGACAAACCTTGGCCAAGCGCGAGGGAGTGTCGTGTCCGACTTTAATGGCGATGGGAGGGTGGATTTGTTCACCGCACAGAACAACGACCGGGTTAAACTTCACTTGAACTTAACCGGCAAACCGGGCCTCCGGGTTCGATTGAAGGGAGCAGGGGAAAACGTGCAGGCTATAGGAGCTTCCATCCGCTTGGAGCAAAACGGGGCTCTTGGCTTTAAGAGGGAAATCCGGCTTGGCTCGGGCTATTGGTCTCAGGACAGCTTGGTTCAATTATTCGTTATCGGGGATTCAAAAGCCAAGCTTCACATTCGCTGGGCTGACTCCAGTATCGCTACAGTTCCGGTTCCCGCCGGGGCAAAAGCTATAACAATTTCACAGGCTGATGGGGTTAAAGTCGATCATTAAACTTTACGCGAGATGGCTCGTTCTGGGGGCGTGCGTGTTGCCGCTCTGCCGGGTTTATGCGGCGACCCAATGGGTCGAGGGGCGTGACCATAAGTGGCGCTCGCTGGAAGTTGCTACAGGTTCGCAGGCGGGGTTCACGCTGCTTGACCCCGAGCAAACCGGTATACACTTTCGCAATAAACTTGGTGTGGAGAAGTCGCTTCAAAACCAGGTTTATCTGAATGGATCGGGGGTTGCGCTGGGTGACATCAACGGTGATGGGTTGTGTGACATATACTTGTGCAGCTTGGATGGCCCTAACCATCTTTACCTAAACAGGGGCAACTGGAAGTTTGAGGAGACTGCCAAGTCTTACGGTGTGGATTGTGACGGCAAAGACTCAACGGGAACTTCACTTGCTGACTTGGACGGCGATGGGGATCTCGACTTAATCGTCAACACGATCCATTCCGGGACGCTTCTGTTTAGGAACAACGGCGCCGATTTCAGCCAAGCGCTTGGCAAGGTGGCCGGGATGGA
>JAPKEI010000048.1 GCA_028872685.1 Verrucomicrobiota bacterium
TGATCATTTTGTTCGTGTTCCACACCGGGAAATCCGCACCGCAGTTGGTGGGTTTTCTTACGGGGATGATTATGCTGTATCAACCGATCAAAAAACTCGGCGGCATCAATCAATATTTTCAGGAAGCCTCGGTGGGCGTGGGGATGTTGCGCGGGGCGTTTGAGACTCAGCCTACGGTGGGAGAGGTAGTGGAGGCAAAGGCGTTGCCGCGTTTGCGCGAAGGGCTCAAATTTGAAGCGGTGGATTTTAGTTATGGTGATGAGCCGGTGTTGTGTGGGCTGTCCGTGGATTTGCCTAAGGGCACGAAGCTGGGGGTGGTGGGCGAGAGTGGCGCAGGGAAGAGTACGTTGGTGAGTTTGTTACTACGGTTTTATGATCCCACGGGGGGGCGGATTATGATTGATGGCGCGGATATTCGGGAGGCGTCATTCGAAAGCCTGCGCGGGCAAATGGCGTTGGTGAGTCAGGAGATTGTGATTTTCAATCAGTCGGTGGCCGACAACATCGCGTGCGGCAAACTAGACGCCACGCGTGAGGATATCATCGCGTCGGCCAAGGCGGCTAATGCGCATGAGTTTATTGAGAGCTTGCCGGAGGGCTACGATACCAGTCTTGGCGAACAGGGCACGCGGCTTTCGGGTGGTCAACGCCAGCGGATTGCCATCGCGCGGGCGTTTGTGCGGCAGGCGCCGATTTTGATTTTGGATGAGGCGACGGCTTCGCTGGATTCCAAGGCGGAGGCCGAGGTGCAGGGCGCGATCGATCGCTTGGAGGAGGGGCGCACGGTGGTGTGTGTTGCCCACCGGCTTTCCACATTGCGCAGCATGGATCGCATCATTGTGCTGGATGCGGGCCGCGTGGTGGAGTCGGGCGGGTTTGCGGAATTGATGGAACGCGACGGGGCGTTTGCCGCGATGGCGCGGAAGCAGGGGATTACTTCATCGGCGGTTTAGCGGCATCATTTTCCCTTCAAGCGGGGATGGCCGCGGGCACCATCATTGGCTGCGGCATTCCATTGAAGGTGGCGGGCACTTGTTGCACGCCAAGGATGGTGTGCAGTTGCGCGTTGAGAATGGTCATGTTCGGGTAGCGCTGATCGGGTGAATGGGCGAGGCAGCGGAGGATGAGTTGGCTGAGCGCGATTGGCACTTCGGGATTGATGCGGTTGGGTGGCTTCACGGGGAAATTTACATCGAGCTGGTTGCGGAGGGCCTCATCGGGCGTGCTCCCACTGAAGGGTTTGCGGTGGGTGAGCAGCTCGTACATGGTGGCGCCAAAGGAGTAGATGTCCGCACGCTGGTCAATTTTCTCATTCTTCAATTGCTCGGGCGGCATGCACGAGGGCGTGCCGGAGGCGCGGGAAAACTTCTTGGGCTTGCGCGGTATTTTTTGCGCGGTATCGAAATCCAGCAAACTCACGTGGCCGTTGAGCGAGATCATTAGGTTCTCTGGTTTGAGGTCCAAATGCATCCAGCCGTGGTCGTGCAGGTGATTGATGCCGTCGGCGGCTTGGATGATTACATCGGCTACGTTGTCCACGAGATGATCGTGATCGCGCATGAGCAATTCCTTGAGGTTCGCGCCTTGGATGAATTCCAATACCATGAACGGCAGCCCATCGGCTTTGCCGTGGTTGATGTAACGAACCACGTTCGGGTGCGGTGCTAGCTTTCGAAGCACCCCGAGGCCGGCCTTGAAAAGCTTGGGCGCGTTGGACTGCTTGAGCACGCGCCGCCGCAGCCTGCGCACGGCGACGACGTTCTCGTGTTCGTCGGTTGCGAGCCAAATTTCCGTGATTCCACCCTGATTTACGCAGTCGTGTAGCCGATACTTCCCAAATTTCTGTGACATTTTTTGTTTTTTCTAATGAGTAAACGTAGACGCTCTAATATATATTCGCGTTTCAACTTAGTTTTCTTTCAAAAAAGTGGAATTATTTTTCTTAAAATTGTAACAAATCGCCAAAAACCGCGGTGAACGGGTGCTGAGCATACAGCAAGTGACAATTCATTCGCTAGGTTTTTACTAAAGCTGTGGATAACTTGGCCGAATAGTGAATAACTGTTGTGCCTCGCAATCCGCGAAGGCATTATACCCTCGGTATGTTTGAAACGGTTCCGAGGCCTGTGCGTCTACTCTGTGTTAGGTGTGTGTTCCGATTTTTTCTGATGATAAAACAACGAAAGAGCAGTTTGGGCAATTTTCTCCGGAATTTTGCCATGTGCGCCGTATTTGCCTTGGGCTTTGCCAGCTGCAAAAACGCGGCGGAACACCACGATGCGGCTGATGAGGAGGTGTACGATATCCTCAATCTACGGCATCAGCAATTATTCGGGGCGGAAAAAGCGTTCGCGGTGGAGACGCCTTATTCGAAGCGTGCGCCGGGCGACATTCCTTCGGTGGAGATTATCCTGAACCGTTTTTCCGATGGCACCAATTTGCTAACGCTGCCTAAGGCGCTGGAGATGGCGGTGAACCACAGTCGCGATTATCAGCTCCAGCGCGAGACGCTGTATCTCTCCGCACTGTCGCTCACCGGCGAGCGGCACAAATTCGCGCTCAAACCCACAAAGGCTAATCTCGACCTTAGCCGCAACCGCTCGAGTAGCAACATCAACACCACCGAATCCGACGCCAGCTTGACCCTCAGCAAAGCGCTCAAGACTGGCGGCACGCTTACAGCCACGCTTGCCAACGACCTCACGCTTTTTTTCAATGGCGGCGGCCCGAAGATTCCGGACATCACCCTCGCCCTCACACAGCCGTTACTCAAAGATGCCGGCGCGAAGTTTGCCGAGGAATTGCTGACGCAATCCGAGCGCGATCTTGTGTATGCTATCCGTACCTTTTCGCGTTATCAAAAAACTTTTCTGGTCGACCGCATTTCCGAGTATCTGGCACTACTGCAAAAAAAGGATGAAGTGCGCGTTCAATATGAATTGTACCAGAACCGCATCTTGTTCCGGAAGGAACAGGAGCTGCGTCTTCAGGGTGAACTGATTAGCCAATTCGAGCTGGATCAGGCACTGCGGCAGGAATACTCCTCCAAGGTAAGTTACATTAACGCCATCCGTGGCAGAGATGGGTATCAGGCCTTGCTGGATGAATTCAAGAAACAGCTCAACCTGCCACTGGGTGAATCGGTGGTACTGGACGATGCTGAACTGGCCAACCTTAAGCAATTTGGCCTGCAACCGGTGCCTTTGAATGACAAGCATGGTTTCCAGCTCGCGCTAACCAACCGGTTGGATATTTTGAATAACATCGACAAGTTCGAAGACAAGAAACGCAAAGTAGAGGTTTCCGCCAACGACTTGTTACCCAGCCTTGCGGTGGTGGCAAATTACTCGCTGAAGGATCAGTTTTACAATCGCAACTCTTTCGACTTCGGCGATTACTCCGGCAAGATTGGCCTCTCGCTAGATTTGCCGCTGGATAAACACACCGAGCGCAACGCCTACCGCAAGAGCCGCATCACCTTCGAACAGCAGTTACGCAGTTTGATGAAAACGCTTGATGATTTGCGCGACGAGATTCGTACCAATGTGCGCGCGCTGGACCGGAACCAGCAATCGTACGTCATCAACCAGAAGACATTGGTAGTGTCTAGGCGTGAGCTTGAGAAGGCGAAGCTGGACATGCTGGCCGGTGGTAACGTTTCCCCCCGCGACATTCTCGACGCCCAGACTGCTGTGGCCAGTGCTCAGAATGCTGTGACTGCGGCCTTCATAAGTTTCCATACCCAACGCCTGAAGCTGCTCAACAACACCGGCATTCTCAATACCGGCTTGAATCAGTTTTGGGTGCAGCCACAACCTGTGCCGGGCGTGGCGCCGGTCGTTCCCCTGCCGCCGGGTGCAACACAGGATGTGCCCGTCCTGCCGCCGGCCCAAATTTTAGGCAATTAAAAGTCAACCCCAACTCATTATGAAAAGATCAAACCTGTTTCCGTTCAGTGCCGCCGCGCTGGTCGCCGTGACTTTGGCCGGCTGTAATTATTTTTCCGGTGATGATGAAATCTCCAGCACGTACGGCACGGAGAAAGTGGAAAACGAGCAGTTCATCGTGTCCTTTTCCGAAGGCGGGGAACTAGTGTCGGTGAATGCGGTGAAGGTGGAAAATGAAATGGATGGCTCCGCTTCCATCGTGAGTATTGTGGATGAGGGCTCCTATGTGAAGGGGCCGCGTCAGGTTCAGGCAGAGGCCGGTGACACGCCCGCCAAACTGGCCGCACGGCACAAGATTCCAGAGTCCGACCTGCTCAAAGCCAACCCCAACCTCGAACAAGCTATCGCCAATCAGGAATCCATTACGGTGCCGGGCGATTTATTGGTGGAGCTGGATCCAGGGTCATTGAAGGATAGAATTCTCAGCCAGGAAATCTCCGTGCGCACGTCGAAGAATTCCGTAATCAAATCACAGAACGATCTTGAGATTCAAAAGCTGAGGAATGAGCAGAACATTGATGACGCGAAAATTTCCCTGAACTTCGCCAATCTGGATTTGAAGAAATTCAAGAACAGTGATGCCCGCCTCATGCGCGCGGATTACGCGGGGCAGCTTTCCAACCTGTCCAACAAGGTATCCATCTCCGAGGCCAAGCTGGTTTACCTGCGGGAACTGGAGAAGAAACAATTCCTTTCTAAAATGTCCTTGCGCGAGGAAGAGCAAAAGGTCGAGGAGTTCCGCCACAATATCCGGATGATGCGCGGCGAAAGCGATGCCTACGAAAAATATGTGTATCCAAAATCCGAGCAGGATTATAATTCCAAAATCAAACAGGCCGAGCTTTCGCTGACGACTGTAGCGCAAACTGCCACCAATAATATGATTACCGCTACTGAGGAGGTGGATACGCAAAAGCAGAAACTCCGGCTTGAGGAAGAAAAACTCACCGAGGTGAAGGATCAGTTGAATAAAAGCCGCATTTACGCGCCCTCCAGCGGGTTGGTGGTCTATCACGTCGGCGAATCCTCACGCTACGGCGGCTCCTCCGGCATCATCGAGAAAGGCACCACCCTGCGTAAGGGGCAGGACATCATTCACCTGCCGGATCTTTCTAAAATGAAAGTGCAGCTCAAAATTCACGAGAGCCGCATCAACCAAGTGAAGCCCGGCTTGCAGGTGCAGATCCGTATCGACACCATTTCCGAGCGCACCTTCCGCGGTGAGATCACCTTTGTCGCCCCCGTGGCTGCCGCCGCCGAACGTTGGGGCAGCGATAAAAAAGTTTTTAAATGCGAGGTCGCCATCAAAGACAAGCTGCCATCGTACATCCGCCCCGGTGCCTCCGCCACTTGTCGCATCTTTGTGGCCAACCTGCCGAAGGCCCGAATGGTGGAAGGTAAAAAAATCAAAACCCTGCGGGTGCCCATCCAGAGCGTGGTCACCACCGTCGAAGGCCGGCGTGTGTGTTTCAAGATGAACAAAAAAAACCAGCCCGTCCCCGTTCCGGTGGAGACCGGCTATTACGACCAAACCCACATCCAAATCACCAAAGGTTTGGCCCTTGGCGAAGTCATCCTCAAAGCCCCCCTGCTCCACGCCAAAGAGCTGAACGTCGGCGGCGGACTCTTTGGCTACCGGCAAATTAATGCCGATGATTTCTTCAAGGATTTGCCCGAGACCGTCGAGCCCGCCAAGCCTGTGGAGCCTCAACCCAGCACCGCCCAAAAGGCACCGCCCACCAAAGGGGGCCAAGGCAAGGGTCGGCCGGGCGGAGGTTCTGGACGTTCCACTGAACCCCCAGCCGAGCTTAGCCTCACCGCCGAGCAAAAAACCAAATGGGCCGCCGCTTCCAAAACGATGTCCGACAAACGGGCCGCCGCAATGGCCGGCCAAGATTGGGCCGCAATGCGTACGTTGCGCAGTGAATTTACCGCCGACCTCGAAAAGTTTCTCACCAAAGAGCAACTCGCAAAATATGCTGCACTGCGCACCTCCGCCAGCGGCAGCGGTGGAAGTGGCAATCGGCCCAGCGGTGGTGGCCGCGGCGGGTCATTGATGGATCTGGACACGGACAGCGACGGCAAAGTTTCCGAGGAAGAGTACGCGAAAACTCCGGAGCAGATGCGGCAGTTTGTGGGTGAGTTTAGCGCGCTGGACACCGATGGTGATGGTGGCATCAACAAGGAAGAAGCCGATGCCGCGCGTCAGCGAATGATGCAGCGCTTCCAGGGTGGTCGGGGTGCCGGTGGCAGCGGCGGTAATTAATTTTAAAACGCTTCGAATATGGAACCAAATTTTAATAGTAACGGTACGTCTATCATTCGTATTGAGGGGATGAAAAAGATATACGACCTTGGCGAGGTCAAGGTGCCCGCATTAGCGGGGGTGGATATCAACATCAAGGAGGGCAGCTACGTTGCTATCATGGGCCCCTCTGGCTCCGGTAAATCCACGCTGCTCAATTTGCTCGGATGCCTCGATCGGCCCACCGCCGGCCGGTATTTTCTGGGCGAACAGGATGTGTCCCTCATGAGCGACAGCGCTCTGTCCGAAGTGCGCGGTCAACGCATCGGGTTTATCTTCCAGTCATATAACCTCATTCCGCAGCTGGATGTGGTAGAGAACATTCATGTGCCACTTTTTTATCAGGGCAAACAACTCTCCGCTCATCGTGAGCATTGCGAGGGTCTGGCGCGGCTGGTGGGTTTAGCTGACCGGCTCGATCACCGGCCGTTGCAACTTTCCGGCGGTCAACAGCAGCGCGTGGCCGTGGCACGGTCGTTGGTGAATGATCCATTAATGATTCTCGCCGATGAACCCACTGGCAATCTCGATTCCAAAACCGGCCTGGAAATCCTCGCACTGCTCGACAAGCTGCATGCCGATGGCAAGACCATCGTCGTGGTGACGCACGATGAGGAAGTGGCGGAACGCGCGGATCGGGTAATTCGGCTCAAGGACGGCCTAGTGGATCGCGACGAACCCAATCCACGCAAATAACATGGGCTTCTTCCGCGCCATTATCCAAGGAATCAAGAGCCTCATGCTCTACCCGCTCCGCTCGATGCTCACCATGCTGGGTATCATCTTTGGCGTGTGCTCAGTAATCGCGATGCTGGCCATTGGTGAGGGCCAAAAACAAAAGGCCGAGGAGGAAATTAAAAAACTCGGCGCCATCAACATCATCATCACCAGCCAAAAACCTATCGCGCAGGAAGTGCAGGGCCAGCGCACGGGGTTTGTGGCGAAGTACGGCGTGAAATATGATGATGCCGCGCGCATTGCCGACCTGCGCGATGCCGGCGTCATCCGCGTGTTGCCCGAGAAAATTCGGCGCGAGGACGTGGCCTTCGATCAGTTTGTGAAAAAGGACCGCGCCATTTACGGCACGACTCCATACTTTTTAGAATTCAGCCAAGCCGAAGTGGTAATGGGGCGCTTCCTCAGCGAGGAGGACGAGATGACCAAGAACAATGTGTGTGTCATCTCCACCACGTTAGCCTCAGAATTGTTTGCGTACCAAAATCCGCTCACCAATGAAATTAAAGTCGGGAAATATTATTACCGCGTGGTGGGTCTTGTGCGCACTCCGGCGGATTTATTACGTGATTTTAAGGAGCAAAAGCAACGTGTGCTTGATGAAGCCGTATTGCGTGAGGCCGCGGCGCGTTTGGAGGAGGGTTTGGCCGAGCAGAATAAAATCATCGATCAGCGCCGGAAAAAGTTAAAGACCGGCACCGCCAAGGAACGCATGGTGGGCGAGGTGATTGAGCGCGAGCATCTCATCGAAAACTCGGATATTTCGAAGCTCAACAAATTGCCCCCGATCGTTTTTCAGGAACGATTGGAAAGTCAGGATACGCCGGAGTCCAAATGGTTTTCCGATCAATCCGGTAAGGAATTTTTCGTGACGCCTGAGAACTGGGTGTACGCTTACGAAGGCAACAAAGCCGAGCTGGCCGGTCACCTCGGCCACGGGCGAGTGATGCGGATGGCGATGGAGGCGGATATGGGCAATCAGGAAAGTAATCTCGGCAAGGCCAACGAATTTTATGGCGACGTGTACGTGCCCTTCCACACGTTGAGGCAGGATTACGGCGACCGTGAATTCAAGCGGCAATCTGGTGGTATCTCAGCCAAGGAGGTGCAGATCGATCGGCTGCGCGTGCAGTTCGACGAAATGAATCATGTGATCCCCGGCGCCAAAATGCTTGAACGTACAATGCGTTACGGGCACCAGGACGTTGAAGATTTTGTCATCCGCGTGCCGCTCGATGAGCTAGCCACCGCGCGCAAGATCAACCTCATCTTCACCGTCGTGCTCGCCACCATCGCATCCATCTCGCTCTTGGTCGGCGGCATTGGTATTATGAACATTATGCTCGCGACTGTCACCGAGCGTACCAGCGAGATCGGCGTGCGCCGAGCATTGGGTGCCAAGAAGCTGCACATCATCCGCCAATTCCTCGTTGAAACCAGCGTGCTCTCCGTGGCTGGTGGGATGCTGGGCATTTTGGTTGGCTTGTCTGCTCCATTGTTGGCGCAGTGGATTCTAGTGGAATATTATCAGTATGAGCTGGCCATCCTGTTTACCAACTGGTCGGTAGCACTCGCATTCGGTATCTCGGTTTGCATCGGCATCATCTTTGGTATTTACCCCGCCTTTCGCGCTGCCAACCTTGATCCCATCGAGGCGTTGCGGCATTCTTAATGTCCGTTTTCCGCCGTGCTTCGGGGTATCATTGATTTGTAACGCGAATGACATTCCTGCTGTGTAAATGAAAGTGAAGCGTTGTGTGCAAATTATATTGAAAAGAACGGGGAATCTTTATAAAATATAAACAGTTTCCGTTGGGATGAAGACAGGGCATTGGGACATACGTCCAAGTTGCCAGTTGAGGCAATGATCATGAAAAAACAAAATCAAACGACCGCAGCCCAGAAGGGGTTTGCCTTGGGGAAACTACTAGGCTTGTTAGCCTTGTTCAGCTTGGTGGCCGGAGGCATTTGGGGTGCTAAGCATTTGCTTTCCAAGGAAGAAGATAAGGTTCGTCAGGAAAAGTACTGGACTGCGGAGAAGGCGGATTTTTTGGTGACAGTGAAACTCACCGGCAGGCTGGCTTCCACGGATGTGCTGGAACTCAAGTGCGAGTTGGAAGGGAGCACAACGATCGAGTCGATTGTGGACGAAGGCACCGAGGTCAAAGGTCCATTCCGGTACTCTATCCAGGCAGGTGATACACTTGCGTCAATTGCCGGATACATGGCTAGAGATGAGCTTTCCATCCGCCTGCTTAATTCAGTAGAAGATATTGATTGGGATGATTTGTCTGAAGGCCAGTCGATCATGATTCCCGGGGATCTACTGGTGGAACTGGATCCTCTCAATCTCAAGGAGAGGATTAACCAGATGGAGATCGTGGTGGAAAAATCCGAAAATGCCCTCTTACGAATGACTGGAAACCTGAAAAACACTGAGCTTTCGGCGGCCTTCACTTTAAAAGTTGCGGAAAATAATCACAAGTTGGCAGTCATGGCACAGGACAAGGCGGTAAACAGTACCATCAAGAACAAGATTAAGACTGATATGGGTAGTATCACCAATCTTGCCAACCAAGTGGAGGAATCCAAGGAACAGATGGCAATCTCTGAAGCCAAGCTCAAGTGGCTCAAGGAGTTGGAGGAGAAAAAATTCCTTTCCAAAATGTCTCTGCGTGAAGAGGAACTGAAACTGACTAGGGAGCGGAATAATGCCCAGAATCTTCGCCACCAAATCGCGATGGCTCAGGAGCGGCTGAATGCTTACCAGAAGTACGATAGTGTATCTATTCTGAATCAAAGCGAATTGGCTGTTGATGAGGCCTCGGTCTCCATTGAGAAGGTAAAGGTGAGGAATGTTGCTGACTTGAGGGATGCCAATTCAACCATTGCCACCCAGAAGAAGACCTTTGACCTGGAAAAAGAAAGACTTGAAGATCTTAAGGAGCAAATGGCGGCCACAAGGATTTATGCGCCTTCGGATGGCACGGTTGTCTATTTTTCGGAAAGCTATAAGGAATACGGACCCATCATGGATGGAGCCCGTGTGCACCGGGGTCGCAACCTCATCAAACTTCCCAAGACCAAGTCTCTGAAAGTAGAACTCAATGTTCCACAAGCCAAAAGGGGGCTTCTCAGGCGCGGTATGAAAGCCTGGGTGCAGGTGGAGGATGTGACTCTGCCGGGAACCCTCGCGGTACTCGGGAGCACGGTTGATACCAATCGTCGTGGTCACACCGAAAAGTCATATTTCAAGGGCGAAGTGTATATTGATAACAATGATTTTCCAGATGCAGTTTCTGAAGGCATGACTGTTACCGTGGAAATCAAAGTCATCAATCTTGAGGGCGAAAATCAGCGGATCAAGGTTCCCAATCAATGCGTGACCACTCGTATGATCAGTGAAGATACCGCGCAGACTGGCTGCTATGTGTTGGACCCGACCACCAATAAACACAAGTGGCGGCCTGTGACCATTGAATACAGCGATGAAAACTTTATCGCGATCAAGGAAGAAACTGAGCCGGGATTTGGCCTTCGAGTAGGTGAATTGATCCACTTATCACCGTTGACTGAAGCCGAGAACTTAAACTTGGAGGATGCTGTCATGGACAAAGGGATAGTCGAGTTGGGGGATCCAGACAGCGTGGAAACCTTGAATGCAAAAGGGGGAAATAACGAACCCGTGAACTTTGGATTGAGTGATGAGCAGAGGAAAAAGTGGGACGCGGCACAAGCCGAGGCTACAAGCGAGATTACGGAGGTAATTAAGAAGATTCAATCAAAAGAGATACCTCAAGAGAATGCCGTTTCAGTATTGAGTAAAGTTTTTGAAAGCTCCCGTTCAAAGGTTGAAAAATTCCTCATTGAAGATCAGTTGAAGAAGTATGATGTATGGATTATTCCTGCCAAACAGGCTGCTGGCGAGAGGGTAAAACGTTTTCTTGCAACAAAACCTTCATCGGGGAAATCGGTTAGCGGCAAGCAGCGGCGTAATCGTAAATAGCCGTGTTTGGGTTTTACATCTTTCGAATCGTTCAGGTGGGCTTCAAAAGCTTAAGGCTTCACAAGTTGCGTAGTGGTCTCACTATGCTGGGTATTGTCATTGGGGTGTGGGCTGTTATCACACTGGTCGCCATCGGTGAAGGGGCTAGCCATGACGCGCAGGAGGCGATCAAGGCGCTGGGCGCCAATAACGTCATTATCCGAAGTGTAAAGCCTATGTCAGACAAACTTCAACTGCAGGGTAGAATGCAGTGGGAGACGATCTACGGCCTGAAAAATTCAGACGCCGGGCGGATTCTGAAAACGGTGCCGGGAGTTAAGCGTGTGTTGCCTATCCTGAGCCAGCGCAAGAATGTGGTTCACGGCAAACGAAATGTGGATTGCCAGCTCATCGGCACGTATCCTCACTATCCGGGATTCACCCAGTCACGCATCGTTGCCGGTCAATTTCTAAATGAGATGGAGGAGGCTCGAAAAGAAAACTCCTGTGTCCTCACACTAGAGTTGGCTGAGAAACTGTTCGCGGGCCAAAATCCACTCTTAGAAAATGTGATTGTTCGCGGTGTTGAATCTTCGCAGGTCTTCCGGGTAAAGGGCATTTTACAAGAGCGCGTTGATACCGAGAAATTGCCGCAGCTGGCAGACGCCACGGGACGTACGATTTCCGCTAATGTGTACATCCCATTGTCTACCTTCAAAGCTCTATATGGAATCAAGAATATTGACCTCAGCGTGGGTAGTATCTCAGTCGAGCGCGTGGAGCTTACTGAGATTCGAGTTGAATTCGGATCGGTTGAAGAGGTGATCCCAGCGTTGCCGCTTCTCAGGGATTGCCTGGATAAATCACGCAAAGGCGAGATGGATTACGAGATTGTGGTTCCCATTAAAGAGCTCAACACCCTCAAGGCGCAAAAGGCGCGTGA
>JAPKEI010000386.1 GCA_028872685.1 Verrucomicrobiota bacterium
CATGGCAGAGGAAGTATTCATCAGCTACGGCTCGGCCGATCGGGAGCGCATTCAGGACTTGGTGACGCGCCTCCGCCAGGCTGGCGTCACCGTATGGATCGACGAAGCCGGCATCGAGGGCGCCGCCATGTGGAGCCAGGAAATCGTCGGTGCCATCAACAACTGCAATATCCTCATCCTCGCCATCTCCACCAACTCCGCCCAGTCCAAGAACGTTGTCCGCGAACTCGCCCTCGCCAGCGAGGATGACAAGACCATCCTGCCGGTCTTCATCGAGCCGACCGAAATCCCCGAGTCGATGAAATACCAGTTGGCCGGCATCCAGCGCGTCGAGTATTTTGAAGGCAACGAGGACGAATCCATCGGAGGCGTCCTGCGCGCCCTCAAACGCCTGGGCATCTCCACCGACGGCGACTCCGAAAACCAAGCGCTTGGCCAAGTGCCGGCCTCGAAGCCACAAGGCAAAGCCAAGTCGCCCACCTTGGCCTTGGCCGCCATCGCCGTCGTCGCCCTGCTCGCGCTCGTTTTCATTCTGAAGCCAGGCGACGGGCAACCGACCGCCAAGCCAAGCGCCCCGGCCAACGAGCCAGCAACCGCCACCCAACCCCAAACCAAGCCGCTCGACAAAAACCGGATTGTCATTTTGCCTTTCAAAAATATCGGTACACCGGGCGAGAACGATCACATCGTCGAGGGGATCGTCGATGACCTCAACATCATGCTCACCAACGTGGACGGCCTGAAAGTGATCGGCTCCGTCTCGGCCAAGACCTACCGGGACAGTGACAAAACCCCGGCCGAGATTGGACAGGAACTCAACGCCGGCACCCTACTTCAGGGCAGTATCCAGAAAACAGGCACCGGTCTCAAAATCAATGTCCGCCTCATTGACACCACCTCATCCGAAAACACCTGGGCCAAATCCTTCAGCGGCAGCGAATCCGACCGGAGCAAATTCCAGCAGGAAATCATCCAGTCCATCGTCAACAAAACCAGGGGCACCCTCCTCAACCAAAGCGAACTTGGCTCCCTAACCCAAGGCGACACCCAAAACGCCGAGGCATACAACTTGGCAAAACAGGGTTTTGAACTGCTCAACAGACATTCCAGAGAAACGAACCAAGAGGCGAATCGTCTTTTTCTAAAGGCGATCGATCTGGATCCAAACTATGTGGATGCATACTCAGGATTGTCCCAATGCGCTATCCAATCGCCGGGAGTCAGCCTCGATCACCCATCCGATGCTTATCCATTGGCAAAAAAATATGCCGATGAAGCGCTAAGAATAAACCCAGATCATATCGGAGCGAAAACAACGAAGATATCGTTAATACTCCACAACAACAGGGACACAACCAACGCTATGCTAGTCGCGCAAGAACTCCTAGAACAACATCCTAACGATATTCGGGTATTGAAAGAAGTTGGGGAAATATATTCACTTGCCGGCAAAACAGAGTTGGCATTTTCCACCCTTAAAAAGGCATTGGAGCTAGATCCTAAAAATTCATCACTGCACCAATACCTCGCGGACACATATTTGATATCAGGAAATGAAAAACTTGCTGAACAGCATAATCTTAGAGCACTTGAAATTACCCCAAAATACCAATTCGCGCTTCATATTCGATCGCTCATTTTATCCAGGCAAAAACAGTTTGATGAAATCGAAACACAGTTGCTCCAAGCAATAGAAGATGATGACCAAAACCCAGTGACTGTGATGTCACTCGGGATTGTTTACTGGCGTTCAGGCAAAACGGAAGAGTCCTACAAACTACTTGCCGAACTATTGGATCGAAGAAACTTTGAGTACATCAAAGGTGGTATTCTCACGCGATTTTACATGGCGATCGGAGACAAGGAAAAAGCGTTCAAATGGTTAAAGCAATCGCGCGACGAAAAAGATTTTGATTTCATTAATATGTTTCACTGGCCGCTTTACGATTTGGTCAGAGACGATCCGGAATTTATCCAAATTTTCAAGGATGCCAAGGTATATGAATTCGTAACGAAAAAAGAACTTTAGACCTCATGAAAAACACGATGATACGTTTGGTTTGTCTGGTGGCGGTTGCGGTGCTAGCTGTCGGGGTGCGGGCGGAGAAGTTTTCGGCCGGTGGCATCTCGTTCGAGGGACCCAAAAGTTGGCAGACGCAGAAACCGTCGTCGTCGATGCGCAAGGCGCAGTTCGCGATTAAAGACAAGGACGGAAAATCGGCGGAGGTGGTGTTTTTTTACTTCGGCCCCGGCGCGGCAGGTGGCGTGAACGCCAACGTGCAGCGTTGGCTGGGCCAGTTCAAGGAACCGGCCGACCAACTCATGGCGAAAATCGCCAACGAGAGCATCAATGGCACCAAGGTGACTTACGTCACTGCCGTGGGTACATTCATGAAAGGTCCACCGTTTGGCGGCAACAAAGTTC
>JAPKEI010000387.1 GCA_028872685.1 Verrucomicrobiota bacterium
TGAAGAGAATATTAGGCTTGGCGGCAGCCTCCGTATTCACCACAGAGGCACAGAGGACACAAAGGGTGAGCAGCGCGTGATTCATGCCTTCAGCAGGATGTCATCCAGCGTGCCGGTGCTGTCAGAGAATTTTTGGGTGGGCGCGTCGAGGGTGTTTAGTAGAGTGACGTAGAGATTGTTGAGCGGCGCTTTGCGATCCTGCAACATGTGAAACTTGCCGTGCTTGAGGCCGAGGTTTTTGCCGCCGCAGAGGAGCAGCGGGTAATTGGAGTTATTGTGCGTGTTGCTGTTACTGCAGCCGTAGTAGACGAGGGTGTTGTCGAGCAGAGTGCCGTCGGCCTCGGGGGTGGCGGCTAGTTTCTTGATGAACTCGGTGAGCAGTTCACCTTGAAACTTATCATATTTCGCGAGGCCGCTACCGCCCGGCTTGCGGCCGATTCCGGCGTGAGCGAGGTTGTGGTGGTTGCCTCCGATGCCGAGGGTGGCCGGAATATCATTCCAAGCGCCTCCACCCATGCTTTGAAGCATGTAGCTGGCGTAGCGAGTGGTGTCGGTCTGGAACGCGAGATAAATCAAATTATACATCGTGCGAATAAAAGCGGCAGGATCCTTCACCGTGGCGTCGAGCGCGAGGATGCTCGAATCAATATTCGGCTTGGGTGTATCCGACCAGCTTTCCATTCGCTCGATGTCCTTCTCCACGTCGCGGATGGAGTGTAGATAATGCTCGAGCTTCTCAGAATCCGCGCGGCTGAGTTTGCGTTTCAAATCGTGGTGCGACTCGAGCACGCGATCCACCAGTCGGCCGTTGGTGGCCAATCGACGCTTGTTGCCCAGCTGCAGCTTGGGATCGGAATTGAACATGTTGTTGTACAGCCGGAACAAATCGTTCGAAGACGGAATGGGCCGGCCAAATTGATTGTACGAAAGCGTGCGCGAAGTGCCCTTGGTGCCCAAGCCTCCCTCGTTGCCGAGCACGAGGCTGGGGTAACGCGTCTTTTTACCATGCACCCCGGCGGCCACCTGATCGATGGAGGGATACTTCACCGCATCGCCGATGTTACTGCCGGTGAGAAACGAATCGGCCGTGCCATGGCCGTTGGAACGAATCACACGTGGATGTTCGAGCCCATATAGCACTGTTGTCTGGTCAGTAAACCCGTTGAAGCCTGCCATCGATTTACCGAAATTCATTTTGCCATCAACCACACTCGGGTACCAGCTCCAGTCCCGCGCTGGATGATCGTCTGCTAGGGCAATGGCAAACCCATGCCCCACGTACACCGCAAGAAATCGCTTCGGCGACGCCTCGGCCTTCGGGGATCCGAACACGTTCAGGCTTTCCATCCAAGGCAGGCAAAGTGCCACGCCAGTGCCACGTAAAAAACTCCGCCGGTCAAGTTGGGTTTTGGTGTTCATTGTTTCTCTTTAAACAACGGTGACATCACGATACTTTTGATGAGCGTGCGCATTTTATGCCCGTCTTTTTGAAACACTTTCTGCAACCGCATAACTTCCTCGTTGTCGCGATAAGTCATCGGGCGACCGATAGCGTACGATAACACATGGCTAGTGAAGCCATAAGCAAATTCATCCGCGCGCTCGGTGCGTAGATATTTTTTCAAGTCCGAGAGTCCGTTGATTTTTGTGCCATCGATTTCGACGTTCTGCACCACAGGATGTTGTTTGCGGCCGCGCGTTCCAATACTCAGGATTTTTTCGCGCGGCAACCCAATCGCATCGAAGCCCTCCATTGCGATGCCCCACGGGTCGATGTCCTTATGGCAATCGTAGCAGGTGCCGACACGATGCGTCTCGAGCTTTTGCTTGATGGAAAATGTGTCGACCTTTCCCGTGGGCAAATCCACCAGTGCCGGGACATCCGGCGGCGGATCGGAAGGCGGATCGCCCAGCAGCCGCGCGCGTAGCCACACACCGCGGTTCACCGCGTGCGCGTCCTGCCCATTGGAATAGGCGAGCAACACCGCGGCCTGTGTCAGCACGCCACCACGACCGGCCGGCGCGGGTACGCGCCTGAATTTCATGCCCGCCACACCATCCATGCCATAGTGCCGCGCGAGGCGTCCGTTGACAGTTATGAAATCGGAGTCCAATAAATTCAGGCAGCTTAGATTGTGCCACAGCAGTTCGCTCATGAACGCTACACACTCGCCTTTCATTGCCGCCTTGGTGGTGGGCCGCCAGTTACGGTAGTAGTTCGGGTCGATCGCGATTTGGTCAAACGCGCTGAAGCCAATCCATTGCGCCGTGAAATTTCCCACGAACCGCTTCGCGCGCGGATCAGCCAGTAAACGATCAACCTCACGCAAGAGTGTGTCGTTAGCTAGTGCTTTCGGTTGATCGGCCAGCAACAGCAACTTTGAGTCTGGAGGGCCATCCCACAAGAAATAAGCGAGGCGCGAA